>CAZELC010000006.1:0-21581 GCA_964512865.1 uncultured Bacteroidales bacterium | reverse complement strand
GCTATTCCAAAATATACAATTGCAAATAGGCAGAGACCAAAAATAAAAGTCTTTTTAAGACCGAATTTATCTCCAATAATTCCCATTGGATATGAAAAGGCTGCATAAATCAAATTATAGAAAATATAAACGCCAATAAGTGAAACATCATCAAGTCCTGCATTTTTCATCATCAGCAACAAAAAAATATCTGAGCTGTTAAATAATGTAAAAGCCAGTAAGCCTATGATTAGTTTTTTATAATCAGCACCTGCATTCTTTATATATTTTATAAAAGATAGAAAACCAACTTTTTTGTTTGTACTTTTTATTTCTTTTTTCTTGTCTTTCAATAAAAATGTTATTGATATGCTTGCAATGCCTGGGATAAAGGCAATTATAAAAAGAGTTTTATAATGCTCGGGGTAAAAATATAAAAACGCAAGTGCCAATAATGGTCCGAGAAAGGCGCCAAAAGTATCTAAAGCACGATGAAAACCGAAAACTTTTGCTTTGTTTTCGATTGTTGTTTCATCAGAAAGAAAAGCGTCTCTGGCACCTGTTCTAATGCCTTTCCCAAGCCTGTCGGCAGTACGAGCAAAGAATATCCATAAAGGGTAAGCAAAAACTATCATAAGCGGTTTTGACAAAGCGCTCAGCATATAACCAAATCTAATAAAAGGGACTCTTTTTCCTGTTTTATCGGAAAGCTGACCAAAATATCCTTTGCTGATGCCGGCAGTTGCTTCTGCAATTCCTTCAAGGACGCCTATCAGTAGCACTGAAAATCCAATGCTTTTTAAAAACATTGGCATGACAGGATATAGCATTTCACTTGATATATCTGTAAACAAGCTCACCAATGACAAAATTAAAACAGCTCGTGTAATTATTTTCTTTCTCATATACAGGAAGCCAAGGAATTATTGAGGGTTGCCGTTAATAATGCTTACTGCCTCATCGACAGTTATTCTAAGCCCTTTATAGAACGGGACTACAAAAGCTCCTTTAAATCCGTAGTTTATTAAAAGCTTTTGCATTTCCAAGGCATTTTCGAGCGAAGGTTCACTGCCATAAGTATATTTATACATTCCTTTATGGAAATACATATTAACACCTTTAAGATCTTTAAATACTCTGGAGTCCAACGGAATTTCAACGGTAGTTGCGTAAATTTGAATCGTAAAAAACAAATCTTTATTAACGATATCAGGAATTTTATTGTTCAAAACGACATTAGTATCTGCTTTTGGTGATGTATGCAGGCTGTCATCAGATTCATTCACAGTATCGTTATCATACACTTTCATACACACTTTGCCTCCTGAAAAGATTGCCTCATCCTGCATTATCTGGATATCCTGCATTACTTCTTTTCTCAGGTCGTCATCGGGCATAAAATTGTATTTATTCCAAAATTCTTTACTCATTTTAAATCCCTGGTCATAAATATCGACATATAATTTTGTTTGCTCGTAAGTTTTAATTTTCCTGATATTTGACGTCTGCAAATCATTAATCATTAAATCGGAATATTTAACGATATTGTGAAACATAAGAGAATCCTTTTTCTTATAATATCCCAAATCTTTTCTTTCGCTAATATATTTAGGATACCACTTACCATTGTAATTAGCAAACTCAATTGTCTTTCTTAAGCTGTTTAATGAAGTGAAACAGCCATTAGAACGGACATAATTTCTGATGGCAGGCCGGTAGAGAGTATCAAACAAAACCACCTTAACAAAGGCATATTTATCTGATGTTATATAATACTGATATTTGCAATAAAAGTCGGTGCCATCTTCAACTTTTTGGACTACTTTCTTTTTCTTTTTATTAAGCTTACCGCTTTCATTGTCAATTGAGTACTCATAGCTAATATAAGTTTTATTTTTTAGTTTTTTAGGTGTTGCCGAAATTGCATAAATGAGTTTATTATCCTTAAACACCATACTGTCGAGGGTATATTTCAGTCTGTCTGTTTTAATCAGATACCATTGAAGATCGAGTGAGCTGGTTAAAAAAAGTAATAGTTGGTTATAGCTTTCTGATTTCGAAAAACTCCCGAGGCAATTCTCTCCCATTCTAATTCCTTGAATTCTGGAGGGGTAAAAATAATCTCCTATATGTACCTCTCCATCGTCATAAACCTCAATAGCAGCTTCAATTGCCCTTTTGTAAGTATTATCCTCCATAATATATTCTCTATAGAAGCAATCCATAAGGAATTCTTTGAGAGGCAGATTTACTGTCAGGCTGTCAATTGCTTTTTTAACGATATCGAATGCATCAGATTTGTCAGGGCGTATTGTTACCTCTTTAATATCGAAAACTTTAGGGTGCAAAAGAACTATTTTAGATTTCTTAGACATGAAATCGGAAACTTTAACCTTGTAAGTAGAGTATCCCAGGCAGGAGATGAACAAAGAGTCATTATTAAACGAAAATGGGATTTTAAATTCAAAGGATCCGTTATTATTTGTAACAGTTCCCAGCGGCTTTCCAACGAGTCCGATACCTGCATAAGGTATCGGACTCGTATTTCGTGAATCTATTACCGTACCTGAAACAATAATGTACTCCTGAGCTGATAAATTAAAAGTAAAACCCAGCAGGGTAAAAAAGAAAAATAATCTACAGTATATAAACTTCATTTCGGCCAGGCCAGATTATTGTGTTTTAACAACGATGTTAAAATATTAAAAACCTAAACAGCTGCATTTTTTAATGATCTTTTGCTAACGTTAACCAATGCAGCTATTTATATTTATTGTTTATAAAATTCTACACAAAAATAAATAAAACACTTACCACAACCAAGCAATAAGATTTATTTTTTAGCAGTTGTTTTTTCATTGTACGGTATTACTTCAACCCACTTCCCAACCGTACGTGCATATATAGAATTATCATACATAGCTTCACAAACTACTGATGGCAGATAAAACTTTCCAAGATAACTTGCATTCAGCAAAATATTATAGGTTTTTTTGCTTTTTGAGTTTATGTCAAAAAAGATATAAACACGATCATCTCTAAAATCCTGATAGTTATAAGCAGCCATTTCAACTCTTCCTGTATAATTATCCATTCTGGTATTATGTATTTCCCAACCCGATGGGAAAATATTTGACAGCACCATATTAAAATAATTTCCTGATAATCCTGTATTAGTAACAGTAACTTCTGCAATAAAATCAGTTCCCTGTTCGAGTTTAACAGGGTCAATTTTTCCACCTTTCAAATCTTTATACAGAATATCAATTTTAAGATTATTTTGAGCGGCTTTTTCCTGCCCGGCTTCAGGAGTTCCTTTAAGAACAAGCTTTGCGTAAAGCAATCCCTTACCCAGATTTTTTACTTTAATCTTTCCTTTGGCATTTGAGCCTTTCAGATTCATATCAATTAAAGCAACTGATCGTTTAGATATTTTAGAAATATCGGCAGAGCCATTCATTGAGTATGAAATGTTGATTCCCGTTGAACCACCTGAGTTTGCAACAAATTTTGAAATTGATAAAAGACAATATGCTGTTTCCTGAGTGCTAAGCCAATAATCTTTGTTCAGGCTTTCTGAAATCTGTTTAATTAAAGGAGCTGCTTTAAGTTTCATATCAAGAAGACACATTGTTTCTACAATCATTGCTTTATCACGCAAATCGGAACCATAACAGTAATGCATCTCACGATATGGTTTTATTGATGTTGCTGCGCTTAGTGCAAGTTGTTTGGCTGCATTTGTCTGACCTGCTAACTGATATGCGGCTGCAAGTCGCCATTTTGCCTGATCAGAGAGGTTCTTATTTTCCCTTAGAAGATTCATTGCTCCAAGGTCAGGGGATTTGGCAAGCGCAAGTGTATAAAGTCTGTATGACTGCAAAAGATCAGAAAAATAATAAAAGTTCATATAAGTAGAAGTCCACGAATTGGCTTTACGTTTCTGATATTTAACCCAGTTAGAAATCAGGTTTGCTGAAACCGTATAACCTTTAGCTTTAGCTTCAAGTAAAAAATGCCCTGCATAGCATGAGCCCCATTCGTCTGCTTCCGACTGACCAGGCCAGTAAGAGAATCCTCCGGAAGAGGTTTGGAATCCTCCAATTCTGTTAATACCGGCTTTGATATTCCTTTCTACATTTGCTTTTGTTGTAGCATCAAGGTCAATAAGCTCACTAAGATATAATTGAGGAAATACAGATGATGTAGTTTGTTCAATGCAACCATAAGGATAGGCCACTAAATAGTTTAATCTTTTTTCCAGATTAATTGGCGGAATAGAGGATAACTCAATAGTTCCGGAATTAGTGCCTTTTATTCCTATCGGCACAAATGAAGTATTCCATGTACCTCCGCCTTTTATTATAGTTTCAGTTACTTCAGTCATCGGAGGGTTTGGATTTCTGACATCAATTTCAATCTCATAAACCGCAGTTTCATTACCTGAGACAGCATAAACTTTCACCTTTCCAACACCAACATCTTGCTTAACTTTGAGATTAAATGTCACAAGCTGGTCACCTGTTTGTGTAAAGCTTATATTTTTTGTACTTTGATCATCAACAGTAAAAAGCTCATTAGTTGTTATTTTTAATGAAACATTTTTAATTTTCTTTTCTGTAGCAAATACCGATACAGGCAGTTTAACTATTTCGCCTGGTCCAACAACTCTTGGTAATGTAGCAAGTAGCATAAGTGGTTTTTTTACGGCAACAGTTTTTTCGGCATTACCATAAGCACCATCCTGTCCTGCTACAACCATAACTCTCACAGAGCCTACATACTGAGGAACCTTAAACTTAAGATTTTTAATTTCTCCTTTTTTAAGTGCTATAGGACCAAAAAATTTCACCATTGGTTTAAATCTGTTTGCTCTGTTCTTTCCCTTTCCTCCGGATCCATCGTCGCCACCTCCAAGTGATAATATTCTTTCAAGCTTACCACCATAAGCTCCAATAACCAAATCATAAAGATCCCAAGTTTTAACACCTAATGCTTCACGGGCATAAAAATAATCCCATGGCTGAGGCGTTTTAAAATTGGTAAGATCCAACAATCCTTCATCGACAACGGCAAGAGTAAATGTCATGTTTTTCCCATTTTCCTCTTTTACAGTGATAGTAGCATTTTCTTCAGGTCGAAGCACATCAGGCATAATAATTTTTGGTTTAAGATGAGTGTTGGGGTCCTCAACTTTTATTGGGATAATTCCGTAAAGGCGTATAGGTAAATCATTTGCAGTTTGATTATGTGGCTGTAAAAGTGTAACATAAGCATAAACATTTGGTGACATTTCTTCAGTTACCTTGAAAGAAAATTTTGTTTCGCCGGCATCAGTCGGTACCCAATAGTGATTAATAACTTTTGATCCTGACTCAACTGTAATTAATGCTCTTCCACCTTCACTTGATGGGATAGTAAGTTTTACCTCTTCTCCAACCTTATAACTTGGCTTATCGGAAGTGAAAACAAGCATCGAAGCTGCTTCCTTTCCATCACGTGAGCGGCTTGCCCAGTTAGGCCAGTCAATATAAACAACTCGTCCTGCACTGTGACCACTTTCAAGGTCTGTAACTTTTACAAGATATCTTCCCCAGTCAGCATTTTCAACTTTAAAATTCAGCTGTGCCTGACCACCAACAGTATTAAGTTCCTTTGTAAGATATGGCTCGTTGTAGGAGCTTCTAACAAAATCAGAAAGTTCATTATCGCTATCCCACCACCATCTCCAGCTTATTTTATAAATATCAACCTTTATTTTTCCTGATGGGACAAGCTTTCCATAGGCATCAAGATTTACAAATCTGAAAGCATAGTTTTTCCCTGTTTCGAGAATTTCTTTTATTACCGTTCCTTCAGGAACAGCAACTCCTACATAAGTTTTGTAAGGATAATAAGGTAATGAGAATCTGTCAACACTAAATTCACCACCCTCTTCAAATACACGTGTTTCAAAGCTTGCCTTCAGAACACCAGGAGCAGCTTTTTCGAGGCTGATAGAAGGATCTACCTCTGCTTTTCCTTCATTATCGAGCTTACCGGTAAAAATATTATAAGTTTCGGAACTGAATTTTTTTGAAGGATCATCAAAAATATAACCCGGATATTTATTGAATGCCGTTGTTGAACGATTAAGCACCATTGTAACATCAGTCTTCAGGTTACGAGCTATTGCGCCATGAAGCCACTTAACGTCAAGTTTTCCTTTTTTGTTCTCTGACTTAAAAATCCTGTCTGCACCAAAGTCAAGAATAATCTTGAGCCTGTTAGGTTTTATAGTTTCAACCTTTAAAGTTTTACTAAACACAGAGCCACCAACTTTTATTTCGGCCGTATAATTTCCTGTAATTGCATTTGCATCAGTTGCAGTTCTAAAATCATAGAACCCATTTACGGAATTTGTTTTAACTACATGTTTTATCTTTTGACCTTTAGGATTGGAGAGATCAAAAATTACAGGGATTTCTTTTGGTAGAGTTTTCAATTTATCTTCCAGAATGAAAGTCAGGAAAATAGAATCTCCCGGACGCCACACTCCGCGCTCACCGTAAATAAATCCTTTAATGCCTTTTTTTACAGCTTCGCCGCCAACATCGAACATGCTCATTGACAAGGACGAGCCGCCGTTAAGTTTTAGATATGCTCTTTGTTTCCCTGATTTTGCAATTACAAGATAAGGTATTCTTTTGATTGTATATTGTGCCAAACCTTCACCGTCAGTTTTCATTTTGGCAAGTATCTGATTCTGATAATCGTAAACTTCTATCTCCACTCCAGGCATTGGTTCAGTAGTCAGAAGATTAGAGGCAAATATTTTAAGCTCGCCATTATTACCTGATTTAGCAATAAGTGCAATATCTGTTGCCAAAATATTCCTGCTTACTACTTTATTTCTGTAATATGCATTATCACAAGGGTTATCCCTTTGGTTCCAGTCATAATAATAATATTCATAGTCCTCATAATCATATCCGTAATAGTCATTATAATAGTCCCAGTCCTGATCCTCATCACCTGATTTATCAAATGTGGATAGCATTTCATCATTTGTATTTGCAGTATTTTCTCCAGAACAATCATACAAAGAGTACTCTTTTTTAAAGCTTATGGTTATTTTATATATTGCGCCTGGTTCAGCTTTGATAAGCTCAGAAAGATCTAGAAAATATCTGTTCCATGAAGTGAAATCAGTAACCGAAGAAGAAATTGTCGATAAAGGAATAGTTTTTTTAAGGATTATTCTGCCAACTCTGCTTAACTCCCTGTTGCCCGACAAATCATTAACCTGAAGGAACTGGGCAATATTATTTTCATAAATCCTCATTATTTTTACATCAACAGCTCTCAGATTTACCGCTTCGAAAGGGAATACCATCCCATTTGTACTTGGCAATATAACTCCATTTCCTACCAGTCTTACATCAGGTTTAATATTTTCAAATTTAATAGGAGTTATAATTTGTCTGTCCAGTTTTTTACCATCATTATTCGTAATTGCAGGCTCAATAGTCAGTTCCGTTTCTTTAGTTACCTGAGAAGGAGTATAAACTCTTATCTCATTATCATCAACCATAAATTTCAGGTCTTTTAAAGAACCTATTTTTATCAGTCCTGTAAAATCCTGATCTTCCTTAACAGGATCTGAAAATTGCAAAAGCACACATTGTTCAGGTGTTTGAACGATCTTAACACCGGTCATGATAAAGCTGTTCAATGAAGGTATTTGGACATTAAGTTCACTCTTATTATCTGCTTCAATTGGTTCCCCGTCCCATTTTATCAGAACACTATTGTCTTTTTCCGAACGTATTACGCTATCAATCTGAAATCCGAATTCTTTTCTGTCTTTTTCTGAAACCCATGATATTTTTAGCTCTTTGCCATCCTGAGTTGCCGAAATTACTTTTTGCACTTTATCCATTTCTGCAACGTCTGCAGTTCTTATAAAACCGGTAATTTTCTCCAGTTTCAGATTTTTTTTATCATAAGCTTTATGATTATCCACAAAAACCTCCATCGCCTGCTGCATAGTAGTAAATTGGAATTTGAAAGTTTTCATACTGTCAGGGACATTTATAATTTTAGACAAGTAGAAACTTGCAGTATACATCTTTTTAGCAGGCAGTTTATTAGCAGGCCTGAATTCAATAGTTTTTGCATCAATCCAATAAGCTTTTCCTTCAATAGACGGTGAGAAACTAAAAAGTTTATCTTCTATTGGCTTTTCAAACAATGCCGAATCTGCATAATTATCGGTAAGTCTTATCTTTATTGTCGACTCTGTTGAAATAACTCCGGATGTAAATGCTGAAATATACTCCCTGAAGGCAGGGTTTATTTTAATAATTGCGGATGATTTTGTTCTTACTACCAGAACTATCGAAGCTACTAAAAGAACAGCTATCGCACCTAACAGGAAATACTTTTTCTTGTCCATAAAAATTTGTTTTTGTTCTCAGTAAAATTAATTAATAATTATCTCCATGGAAATATTTTAACAATTTATTTTAATTGATTTTAGCTGTTTTTTTTAAATTTGCATCAAATGGTGTTTTATTAAGAACTTTAAAACAACAAGTTTCTTTTAAAACATAAAATTTCCTACGATGAAAAAAGTTTTAAGAATTAGCCTCAAATCACTGATTATTAGCGTTTGCACCATAATTTTATTGTTTATAATATTTTTGATTTTTTCGACAATAACCTATTTTAATCCTGCACAGGTTGAGAAACTGACTGTTGTAAACAACAAAAATGTCGCTGTGATTAATAGAAGTGAGTTATCGTTACTTACATGGAATATTGGTTATTGCGGGCTTGGGAAAGAATCTGATTTCTTTTTTGATGGCGGTAAAATGACCAGACCTTCAGAAGAGCAGTTTCAAAAAAACCTTAATGGAGTTTTTAACTTTATTTCAAGAAACGACAGTATTGATTTTATTTTGCTGCAGGAAGTAGATGCAGAAAGCAGGAGATCTTACCATATTAACGAGACAGACCTTTTTAACAAGGCACTTACTAGACATTCTTCTTCTTTTGCCATTAATTACAAATCCAAATTTGTTCCTGTTCCGGTTTTTAACCCGATGGGTGTTGTTGAATCTGGGATTATGACATTTTCAAAATTTGACATAAAAGATGCTGCAAGATATTCATATATGACATCTCATTCCTGGCCGGTAAAACTATTCCAGTTAAACCGTTGTTTTGTAATTTCACGGATTAAAACTGAAAGCGGAAAAGATTTAGTGTTAATAAACACACATAACTCAGCTTTTGCTAATGAAGAACAAATGCGAAGATTTGAAATGATACTTCTAAGCAGTTATATGTTAAATGAGTATGAGAAAGGAAATTATGTAATAGCCGGCGGTGACTGGAATCAGAACCCACCCGGTTATGACTCAGTTAAATTCCACCTAGGATATTTAAAAGAAAAGGGTGTTTCAAGCATTGACAAAGATTTTTTTCCTAAAACATGGAAAATTAGTTACGATAAAAAAATACCAACCAACAGGTCAGTAATTAAACCATTTAATATTAAAGAATCAGGTACAACAATTATTGATTTTTTTATTACATCTCCTAATATTGAAATACTTGATGTCAAAGTTATACCTGACTATTTTGAAGATTCAGATCATCAACCTGTTTATCTAAAAGTAAGGCTTTCAGAAAATCCCGAAATGGATCTTTTAAAAAGAAGCCTTGATTATATTAACCTTCTTGAAGATTCAATATCTAACACTAAACACGGTAAAGGCAGCAAAAAGGGCTCTCCTGATAAAAAAAATAAGAAATCTGATTTCTATTACGAGGACAAGATTTTTTAATTTCTTTTTTTTATTAACAATAATAGTATTTTCAAAAAAAAATCATAGGTTTGTATGATAAACTAATTTATTATGGCAATATTAAATGTTGGTGATAAAGCACCGGAATTTCATGGTAAAAACCAATTCGGTCAAGATATTTCACTTAGTGATTATTTAGGCAAAAAAGTGATTTTGTACTTCTATCCAAAGGATAGCACACCCGGATGTACTGCGGAAGCTTGCAATTTAAGAGATAATAACCATTTCCTTCTAAAAAAAGGCTTTATTATAATCGGAGTCAGTGCCGATAGTGAAGCATCGCATCAAAAGTTTGCCGAAAAATATTCTCTGCCGTTTTCCATATTATCCGACCCTGATAAAAAAATAATAAACGATTACGGCGTTTGGGGTCCTAAAAAATTCCTCGGCAAAACCTTTAACGGCATAAACAGAACTACTTTTGTAATATCTGAAAACGGGATTATTGAAAATGTATTCACCAAAGTGAACACAAAAGACCATGCAGCACAGATTCTGGAGCAATACTAATGAATGAAAACAAACAAAAACAACAATCAATCATGAAATAAAATTAATTATTAATCAAAAAAAGTAAAGTTATGGCAAAAGAAACAGATGAAAAAACAGATTCTTTGGTAAATAAAGAAAAGATAAAGGCGCTACAATTATCCATTGATCGTATCGAAAAAACTTATGGAAAAGGTACAATAATGAAACTTGGTGACAAACCTATTGAAGAAATGGATCATATTTCTACCGGCTCGGTTGGACTTGATGCTGCGCTAGGTGTTGGAGGCTTTCCTAAAGGAAGAGTTATTGAAATTTACGGACCTGAATCTTCAGGAAAAACCACACTGGCAATTCACGTTATTGCAGAATCACAGAAAAAAGGAGGCATTGCTGCATTTATTGACGCAGAACATGCTTTTGACAGCTCTTATGCAAAAAAACTTGGAGTTGATATTGACAATCTTTTAGTATCACAACCTGATAATGGCGAACAAGCTCTTGAAATAACCGAAAACCTAATACGTTCCGGTGCGATTGATATTATTGTTATTGACTCTGTTGCTGCCCTTACACCAAAAAGCGAAATTGAAGGTGAAATGGGTGACTCAAAAATGGGATTACAGGCAAGATTGATGTCACAGGCTCTCAGAAAACTTACATCAACAATCAGTAAAACAAGATGCTGTTGTATTTTCATTAACCAGCTTCGCGAAAAGATTGGAATTATGTTCGGCAATCCTGAAACAACAACCGGAGGTAATGCATTAAAATTTTATGCTTCAGTCCGTATTGACATTCGTAAGATAAACCAGATTAAGGATGGTGAGAAGATAATCGGAAACAGAGTAAAAATAAAGGTCGTAAAAAACAAAGTTGCCCCTCCATTCAGAGTTGCTGAAGTGGATATTATTTGGGGTGAAGGATTCTCAAAAGTCGGAGAAATTGTTGACCTCGGCGTTGAATTCGAAATTATTAAAAAAAGCGGTTCATGGTTTAGTTACGGAGACACAAAACTAGGTCAAGGCAGGGATGCTGTCAAACAGCTTTTACTTGACAATATTGAGCTTTCTGAAGAAATTGAAGAAAAAATCAGAGAACAGCTGGCAAAAAAGTAAACCATCATATTTATAAGAGCAGATTAATTCAGGTATTAAATTAATCTGCTCTTTTATATCAAATATATTTGAAAATAAAAAGAAAATGAAGCATTTTACTTTCATATTTATTATCTCATTATGCTGTATTCTGGCATCCTGCGGGCCAGGCAAGGAAAACTCAAAAAATGCCGATAAAAACGACAGCATTCCTTCAGACATGGCTGCTCTTAATAAAAAAATTGCCGATAACCCAAAAGATGCCGCCAGTTTCAATAAAAGAGCAGAGCTTTTTATCCAGAAAAAAGATGTAGAAAATGCACTGAGAGACATTAATCAGGCTTTGCAAATCGACCCTAAAAATTCTGCATATCTCAGGACACTTTCTGATATTTACTTCAGCATGGGTAAAGTAGAAAAATGCAGCGAAACATTGTTAAAAGCAATTGAAATAAACTCCGCTGATAATGAAGCTATATTGAAACTTTCAGAATTATTATTTTATCTTAAAGAATATCAAAAAGTTCTTGATTACACTTCAAAAGCATTAAAAAACGATGAAAATACTGCCAAAGCTTATTTCATTAAAGGTATGACATTTAAAGAAATTGGCGATACCTCAAAAGCCGTAAAAAGCTTCCAGATAGCCGTTGAAAAAAATCAGGATTATTACGATGCATATATGCAGCTTGGTTTATTGTTTTCTATTGCAGGAAACCCAATTGCCGTTGATTACTTTAACAATGCTTTAAATATTAATCCTAAAAGTATTGAAGCATACTACGGTTTAGCTATGTTCTATCAGGAAAATGAACAAGAAAAAAAGGCAATTGATATTTATAAAAATATCATTAAACTTGATCCCAAGGATAAACGACCATATTATAATATTGGTTATATAAATCTTGTTTACCTTAAAAAATATGATGAGGCAATTAATTATTTCGGAGAAGCATTAAGATACGATCCTACGTATGCTGAAGCTTATTATAACAGAGGTTTTGCTTATGAACTTTCAGGAAATAAAAAAAATGCACTCTCTGATTATAAAAAAGCATTGGAACTTAAAACTAATTATGAAAAGGCCATAAAGGCGATAAACAAGCTTGAAGGCAGAAAATAATCCGAATTTATTTCCGGAATGACCATAAAATATAATAATTAAATATTATGAAAAAATCTGTTTTTACTTTACTTTTTATTGTTGCATTAAGCTGTTTTGCGTTTTCGCAGGAAAGAATGACTCCTGAACTATTATGGAAACTTGGGCGAGTAAGCGATATTCAACTTTCACCGGATGGAAAAAAAATACTTTTTGGAATAACATATTATAATCTACAGGCGAATAAAGGCTCCCGAAATCTTTACATTTTACCATCAGAAGGCGGAACTCCTATTAAAATCACAGAATCCACGGGGATTATTTATAATGGAATATGGCGCCCTGATGGAAAAAAGATAGCTTATCTTTCATCAGAAACAGGAGACTACCAGATTTGGGAAATGAATCCAGACGGAAGCGATAAAAAGAAAATATCCTCAATTAATGATGGATTAAATGGCTTTATGTATTCACCGGCCATGGACTATATCTTATTTATCAAAGATGTAAAAATGGATAAAACAGTCAATGAGGTTTACCCTGACCTTCCTTTAGCAGATGCCAGAATAATTGATGATATGATGTACCGGCACTGGGACAGTTGGCATGACTATGCATACAGTCATATTTTTCTTGGAAAATACAAGGAAGGAATACTTGATGCGACTAAAGATATTATGGAAGGAGAGTATTTTGATTCACCGCTAACACCAGATGGCGGCATGGAGCAAATTGCAATTAGCCCTGATGGAAAACAAGTTGCTTTTACCTGCAAGAAACTTAAAGGAAGAGATGAAGCATTAAGTACAAATTCTGATATCTTTATTTATAATATTGAAACTGCCACTACAACAAATATAAGCCAGGGAATGAACGGCTATGATATGGAGCCGGTGTTTTCCGCAGATGGGAAAAAGATTGCCTGGAACAGCATGGCAACTGCTGGTTTTGAATCTGACAAGAAAAGGATAATTCTTTATGAATTTGCAACTAAAAAATGGGAAGACCTTTCAAAAGATTTTGATCAGAGTTCCACAAATTTCAGATTTAATGCCACAGAGCCGGATTATATGTATTTTATCAGTGGCATTAATGCAACTTATCAGATTTATAAAATAAATACCAAAACAAAAAAAATCACCCAGATTACCACAGGTACGCATGATTATACTGAGTTATGTGTTAACGGCAATATGATAATTGGTGCAAAAATGTCGATGTCATTACCAACAGAAATTTTCAGGGTAAATCAGATTTCGAAAGGGAATTCAGAACAACAGCTTACTTTCACAAATAAAGATTTGCTGAAAAATGTTCAGATGGGAAAAGTTGAGGAAAAATGGATAACGACAACCGATAAAAAGAAGATGCTGGTTTGGGTTATTTACCCTCCATACTTCGACAAGAATAAAAAATATCCTGCCTTGCTGTATTGTCAAGGAGGTCCGCAAAGCGCAGTAAGTCAGTTTTTCTCTTACAGATGGAATTTCCAGATGATGGCTGCAAATGATTATATTGTTATTGCGCCGAATCGTCGCGGCCTTCCTACATTCGGACAGGAATGGAACGACCAGATTTCTCAGGATTACGGCGGTCAAAATATGAAAGATTATCTGAGCGCCATTGATTCAATCTCAAAAGAACCTAATATCGATGCAAACAGGCTTGGCGCAGTAGGAGCAAGTTATGGAGGTTTTTCTGTTTACTGGCTTGCAGGAAATCACAACAAGAGATTTAAAGTATTTATTGCACATTGTGGTATGTTCAATCTGGAAAGCTGGTATGGAGAAACAGAAGAGTTATGGTTTGCCAATCACGACCTTGGTGGTGCTTACTGGAACAATCCAAAACCAAAAAGTTATGATTTTTCGCCACATAAATTTGTTGGCAATTGGGATACTCCGATACTCGTTATTCACGGTGCAAATGATTTCAGGATTCCTTTCACTGAAGGAATGCAGGCATTTGATGCAGCACAGTTAAAAGGAATTCCAAGCAGGTTTTTATATTTCCATAAGGAATCTCATTTTGTATTAAAACCGCAAAACAGTGTTTTATGGCAAAGGGTATTTTTCGAATGGCTTGATAAATATCTGAAAAAATAGATTACAACCACTCAACCAAATTAAAATCCTGACGGTGAGCAAGTAATGGATTTTTGGGAAATACCCTAAACGCATAATCAAACACACCTACTCTATCGGCAGGAATTGTACAGGTGAAAGTAACATGCCTGTTTTCAATATTTGTCATCTGCATTTCTTCTTTATAAATTGTTTCCTGCAGTTTTCCATCTATTGTTCGGGCAAAAATAATCTCAATGCCAATATCAGTACCATCCAGCTCATTCATGTCCAGCACAATTTCAGCATTAAAACATTCTCCAAGCGCAAGTGGTCGCTTTTCACATTGTGTTACATTATACCTGAAAACTTCAATGCTGTCCCAACCTCTTAGAAGTTTCTGCTTCCAAGCTGCTAATGCACATGCTTTTTCATAATGATTTTCGTAAAAAAGATTTGCTCTTTTTATCAGCTTATTATAATATTTTTGCTGATAGTCAAGCAACATTCTTCTCATTGTATATTCAGGGGCAATTTGTGAAATAGTATTTTTCACATAAGAAATCCATCTTTCAGGTATTCCTTTATTATTCAATTCATAGTATGTAGGAATTATCTCATCCTCAAGTATATTATAAATTGTTTCGGCATCAAGTTCATCCTGAATATCCTGATTTTGATAGGTGCGTTCTTCTTTTAACGACCATCCGGCTTCGGGTTTATATCCTTCAGCCCACCAACCGTCAAGTACACTAAAATTAACAACGCCGTTCATGATTGCTTTTTCCCCGCTTGTACCGGAAGCTTCTAGCGGACGCGTTGGAGTATTCAGCCAAATATCAACTCCCTGAGTCAGATACTTTGATAATTGTATATCATAATTTTCGAGTATTATTATTTTTCCAAGAAATTCAGGTTTGTGTGCAACTTCATAAATCATTTTAATCAGATCTTGACCTGCTTTATCATTTGGGTGTGCTTTTCCGGCAAAAATAAACTGAACAGGAAATTTCGGATTATTAACAATTTTATCCAATCTTTCAAGGTTCATAAAAAGTAGGTTGGCTCTTTTATATGTTGCAAAACGTCTTGCAAATCCTATTGTTAGTTTTTTATTGCTGATGGTTTGTTTTATTTTAAAAAACAATTTAGGATTTTCCTGCCTTTGCGTCATTTCCTTTTCAAGGCGTTTGGTAATTCTGTCTATCAGCCTTGAACGAAGCTCATTTCTAATATCCCAGATTTCTTTGTCATCAACGTCATGTATCTTTGCCCAATATTCTTTGTTTGTCTGGTCGAAATAATATTTCTCATCAAAAGTTTTATCGTACAGTTTTTTCCATGGTGCGCCTACCCAGGATGGAAAATGAACACCATTTGTAACATGTCCGATATGAAGTTCCTGAGTAAAATATCCTGGATAAAGGTCAGCAAACATTTCTTGTGTAACCTTTCCATGAATTTTGCTTACACCATTCATTTCAGATGATAATTTTGCTGCGAGAACGCTCATGGAAAACTTTTCTGAAGGATCATTTTCATAAATTTTACCAAGGTTCATGAAGTTTTCCCATGTAAGGTTCATTCTTTCAGGGTAATGTGCAATATATGCACGTAGAGTAGCTTCGGGAAAAGTATCATGCCCGGCAGGTACAGGAGTGTGAGTTGTGAATATCTGTGATGCTCTTACAACTTCTAAAGCCTGATAAAATGAAAGGTTACTGTCCTGGACAAGGTTTCTTATTCTTTCTATTCCGATAAATGCAGCGTGTCCTTCATTACAATGATAAATAGTCGGTTTTATTCCAATAATTTCGAGAAGCCTGATACCACCTACACCAAGTAATAATTCCTGTTTAAATCTCAGCTCGTTATCACCACCATATAAGCGATGCGTTATAGTTCTGTCTTCCGGTGTATTTTCTTTTATATCCGTTTCCAGCAGATAAAGAGGAACTGTGCCAATGTCAACCCTCCAGGCTTTAACAAGCACATTTCTTCCCGGCAGAGCTATTTTAAACTTTACCCAGTTATCATCGCTGAGATCACCATTATCGCTATATCTGACAGGCATTAACGGTAAATGCGAATATTTCTGTGGAGGATAAGATTCAATCTGATTACCCAGCAAGGAAATATTCTGTTGGAAATATCCATATCTGTAAAGCAAACCAACACCTATTATATTTTCATTTGAATCACTTGCTTCTTTAAGATAATCACCTGCCAATATACCTAAGCCTCCGGAATATATTTTTAATGAATCATGGATTCCGAACTCCATACTAAAATATGCAATCTTGTCTTTAGGCTTTTCAGCAGCCCTTTGCATGTATGCAACAAATTTTTTATGCACCTGATCAAGCTTTTCCATGAACAGCTTATCCTTTTCAAGACGGCTGAAATCATCAAGTGTAAGGGCTTCAATCATTGCTATGGGATTATGAGCTTTGCTATCCCATAATGGTCGGCTAATCATCTTAAAAAGCTCTATAGCATCATGATTCCATGTCCACCATAAATTCTGGGATAATTCTCTTAAAATAACAAATTTCTCTGGCACATTGGGCCTGATAAGCAGTTTTTTCCATGTTGGTTTTTTTCTGACAATATCTTTTAAAACCTCATGTTCGTGTGCTTGCTTACCCTTGAATAATTCAGAGCGTAAGCTGACTTTAGATAAGGCTAACGAATATGCTTTACGGTAATAATTAGCCAAATTCTGCCACATAACAGACCTTGAGACTTCAAAAGCGTTTTCACGAGTCAGAAGTTTTTCGCTTTCCGATTTTTTTGTATAATCGAGGATAAATTCAGCAATTTTATCAATAACATCAATTTTGTTTTCGTCATCTCTGAAAATGACAGCAACAGAGTTATTATTTAGAACTTCAGATTTTGTAATCCAAGAGCCAAATCCGGCAAGAGAAGTTGTAATCGTCGGTATTTTAAATGCAATGCTTTCCATTGGAGTGTATCCCCAAGGCTCATAATATGAAGGAAATACCGTAATATCAAAACCAATGAGAATATCGTAGTAAGCTGCATTGAAAACTCCGTCTTTTCCATCAAGATAACAAGGAGTAAAAACTATTTTTACCTTATCTTCCTTAGAGTTAGTAAGACCGTTTTCTTTAATTCTTTTAATTACAGCATCAGTATCAAATTCATGTAGAATATGTGTAAGAAATTCGTTTGAAAGCGGGTTATCAAAATCAGGTGAATTTATTCTTTGTAAAAGATCATTAACCGGTCCGCCGTGATTAGCAGGTACGGTGATATAGGCAATTATATTCTCTTTAAGTTCATTGCTCTTATTTAATTTGCCGAGTGAGTCGATATAAAGATCAATTCCTTTATTATGAAATTCATACCTTCCGCTATTTAGCAGTAGAATACTGTTATCCGGCATTTTTTGATTTAGCAATGAAGATGTAATATCTAAAATTTTCTTCCTTGCTTCATTTCTTTTATTCTCAAACTTATCAGCTGTAGGGACAAATGTATCTTCAAAACCGTTTGGAGTAATGATATCTGCATTTTTATCGAGAAATTGTTTACACTCTTTCGCTGTGATTTCACTAACCGTAGTAAAGCAATCCGAAAGCTTTGCGGCTGTTTTTTCAAGCGAATGTTTTGCCATAACTCCCAGAGATCTTGCCATAATGTCGCCGTTGAAGCTATCAAAATCCTCATAGAGTTTCATATTACTTCCGGCAATTGACCTGCCTACCACTGTGGCGTGTGTTGTAAGTATTGTTCCTATCTGAGGGACATGACCATTTAAAAACAACACGCCAAGGCCTGTCATCCATTCGTGGAACTGAGCGATTATTTTATCGGTATTTGAGATATAGTAATCGTAGAAACTATGAATTACCTTAGCAGCAGCATATCCGAACATTCCCGGTTCAACATAATCCCATTGCCCTGAAAGTGAATCAAGCTGCACTTTTTCCCAAAGATGAGCAAATATTTTATCCTTTAAAGCAAAATATGGTCTAAAATCGACTAGTATAACAATTGGGTTGCCCGAAATATTCCATCTTCCGATTTTAAATTTTAATCCACTGCTTTCAGCATGTTCCCTCCAGGATCTGTACAAAAATCTGTCTTCAACAAACTCAGGATGAGTCGTGGTTTCAGTCCAGACATCAGGACCAATTAGAATATAATTATCCTTTAAATCATTGACAATCGACAAAGCTTTTGTTGAAATTACGGTATAAATACCACCAACTTTATTACAAACTTCCCAACTGACTTCAAATAAATAATCAGGTTTAATATTTTCAGTCATCTCCATAATAATAATCCTTTTTTAAATTTAACATTATATACACAAATTTGCTCAGGTTTTGTCAGTCTTCATCTATTCGCTGACAAGCTCCAAATTTATTTATCAGAACATCATCGTAATAATCAGCTTTTTCAAAGAGATTATTAAACATTTCAACACCTGATTCTACAGTAAGATCAGCTTCAAAAACAAGAACAGAAAGAAATTTATTTTGATTAAGAACGCTGAAAACAGGGTTCCCGTCATTATAATTTTCACGCAGCATATATTCATAAATAGCTGCAATATTTGTCTTTGGAAGATTACAAAGCCATGCATCGGCAATAATAAACTTAGTATTCTGGTTATAAAAAACATTTATTTTAGCTGAGCCATGTTCTATTTCCCATCTTTCTATTCCAATTCTTGCAAGCTTTACATCTTTACCTGTTTTTTGAAGTATTTCTTCTATTTTTACAGAAATTCCGACAGGTTCATAATTTTTTGGTTTAAGTACATTCGGGTCGATTTTAAATCCACAATTCGGGCAATAATTATCCTTAAAGTTATCTGCAGTTGTTACAAAAAGGCATGATTTACATCTATATCCTTTGCTTCCAATAAATGGCATATAATCTTCAAGTGCTTTAATAAGATAGGATGATGGTAACGAAAAGCCAAGATTATTACCTTCGGCAATTATAAATGTATTAACTCCTACAATTTCTCCGGCAATATTTTCGAGTGGTCCACCGCTGTTTCCCGGATTTATGGCTGCATCTACCTGAATATAGTTTATCTGGTTGAAAAGTCTTTTAGGATTTGAAACAATCCCTTGTGTAGCGGAATATTTCAATCCGTAAGGATGTCCAATTGCAATCACCTGTTCTCCGTCTCTTACAGGCACTTCACTAAGCATAGCTTCAGGAAGTTCAATTCCATCAGGAACCTTTAAAAAGGCAAGGTCATAAACTTCGTCTTTATAAAGAACAGTTGTAGTTGTTTTTTCAAAACATTTACCGCTTATAATTACTTCAGTTGATCCTTCAATTACGTGATTATTTGTAACGAAAAGGTTGTACTTTTTTACATAAAATCCTGTCCCCGTAGCATAAGGAGTAGCGATTTGAATAACCACATCCTTATATTTTTCAAGATATTCTGACATTTATTTTGAATAATTTAAGTAAGTAAATTCATTTAAATATGATTTTAAAAACTGCTTAAGGTCGGCATACCTTAAATTGTTAAACAAAAAATCGAGTTTCGGAAAATCTTTCTTCCCCTTTTTCAAAATCTCTCTGATTTTATCTTCTATATTGTTTTTATCAAGCCTTTGATTATCAGAAGAGATATAGGTTTTGTTAAAACCAAGTTCCTTAAAATACTCCTGATTGGTAATATTGTAAAAAAGTGTTAAAAAATCTATAGAAGGATAATGCATCCCGAAATTAAAAAACGAATAACCTACAATATATTCATAAATTGCTATTACAATATCGGGCATATTGTTTTGCTCATACCAGTCGGTTTTTGCCATTTCCTGAAGGACAAAATCATAAACCTGCTTATGAGTGGAAGGTGCAACAATAGCAAAAGTAGATTTCACATCATAAATATTATTCAGAAAATCGCTCTTAGGCATGGCTCTGACTTTTGCAATCTCTTCTTTTAATGCTCTGTTTTTTTCAATATAAGTTTTATTATCCTTAGCAAAATATGTCGTCTGCATTTTTTCAAAAGAATCATATATTCTGCCTTCTGGTTTTATGAGGAAATCTATTTTGAATGCAAGTGCCAAAAGTAAAAAAGTAATTGCGCCTGAGTTCTTATCTTCGTCAAGCTCACTCACTCTCGCCAAAGTTTTATCAACCCATTGAGAAAAATATTTGTATTTTACTTCCTTTAAATTTTCAGGTATTTCAATAATATGGCTTGTACCTAAAGGTTCAAGTGTGCTAAATTCATCTATCAGTAAATCATCCTGTTTATCTGACTGCACAGCAAGTTCTTTTAAAGAATAATAAAGTTTATTAGGTGAAGCATCCTGATAGGTTGAGTCAAATTTATAACAAATTTTATCATCTTTTAGCGCAAATCGAGTATATTGCAGATAATAATTCATGTTCATAAGCTTGCGCAGAAAAGCCACAGTTAATTCATTGTATTTAGCAAGAAAAGCTTCAGCTAATACTTTATTGTTTTCTATCGATCCTGAAATGATTTTTGAGCCCTGAATAAACTGGAAATTTATCTTATTATCCAGTACTTCATAACTAACATTGCTCAACGAATCATCCTTAATATAATTAAAAAACTCAATAAATGACTGAAAATAATTCTTCTCATTAAAAAGCTTTACTGCATTATCCCATGCGGTAAGATTTGCTTCAGTTTTATTTCTGTCAGTATATCTTCCAAACTTGACGTTATAAGCCATTGATGATGAATCATCAGTTCTCGAAAACAGTTTATTAAAATACGACATAGCTGTATTTATTGTTTTTACAAACCTACAAAAAAAAATGAAAATTCTTAATAAATCTAAGATTTAATTGGTAAAAGCTGACGAATTAATGTGTTCTCTCTACTTAAAATCCCAAATAATAAAACAAGGGTTTATTTTCTTACACGGATTATTTTAAGTTTTTATTTGAAGATTGCTAAAATTTATTACTTTTGCAAAATAAATTGCCCAGGTGGTGAAATTGGCAGACA
>CAZELC010000005.1:0-22253 GCA_964512865.1 uncultured Bacteroidales bacterium | reverse complement strand
AAAATAAAATAAGAAAATAAAAGAAAGAAAAACAGCAGTTTCCTTACAAAATAATGCAACTGAGAAAGCTAACCAATGTCCAAGCAAATATTTAATTTTATTCTTGTGTAAGAATTCAATAAAGCATAAAAATGAAATTATAGAAAAAAGAGAAAGAAGTAATTCGGACCTGTTTGGTATATGCGCAGCAGTCGATACAAAAAGTGGATGTATATAATATATTAATGTACCAAACATGGCTATTTTTTTCGGAAAACCAAATCGTATCAATAATAAAAAAAGAAAAAATGAGGTTAATCCTAAAATTAAAATATTTGATAAATGGTACATCCAGACATTATTTCCACCTGAAATTTGTATGTCAAACATATAAGACAATGTCCCGATTGGGCGATAAAAAGTAGTATGCCTGTCAATAAACTGATCTGTAAGAAATGATTTGAATACATTTCCAAAATCACTTAAGAATTTAATATTATTTTGAATAATCAGGTCGTCGTCTAGTTTTGTGAAACCATACGTAATAGTATGAAGGTATAACAATATCGGTAAAAGAAAAACTAGAATATACGAAATAGTATTTTTTTGCTTATTTTCAGAAGTGACTTTTGTTTTTGTTTTGGATGATGAGGGCTTAACTTTTTGTTGCTGTTTAGATTGTTTATTTTTCATTTTTTGAATAAAGATAAATTCTTCTTCATTAATGCAGTTATTCAATTTTAAAGTGCTGAAAATATTTCTCTTTTAATGCAATTTTAAATAAAAATTATTTTCTAATAAAATTCTTAGTTGCAATTTAATTTTTTAAGAACCTGATAATATGGTTTTCATTTTTAATAATATATAAACCTGACGCCAGGTCAGAAATATCTATTTCAATATTATTCTCAACAGTATACTTCTGTAAAATTCTTTGTCCCATTGAGTTGTAAATAATAACTTCATTATCCTTATTTGATTTAGCAGAGAAAAATATATTTATTTTAGACGATGAAGGGTTTGGAAAAACAGAAATAGTACTTTCATCATTTGTATTATTGGGAATTGAAAAGTTTGAAGTATCGAGTGTGCAAGAATATGGTAATGGGTTTAATTCAATCGGTTGATCGCCGACTAAAATATGCCCTGAAAAGCCGCTATAATCCGAAGCATAAAAACTACAACGAAAGGCCGGCACCTTAACCGGTGACGCTCCCTGATTCATAGGACCGGATGTTGTAACAGGGTTTATATATTTCCAAACAGTTTTTTTATTGCTATCTATCTCGAAAAAAATTCCATTTTCTCCATTACAAATAAGAAAGTTCCCATTATTAAGTAATTGAGCTCCAGAATAAATTGAAGAGTAGAAATTTTCCGGGATAGAATCTGTATATTTCCAGGAAACAGAATCCGGACCAAAAGGTATTGTTGTTCCGTAGTTTCCAAATTCATCTACAGGTGGAGAAAATATTTCAACACTGGAAAATTTTCCCTCTGGTCTTTTCCATCCATTATTATAGACCATTATTTTATTGTTGTTGGGATTTTCAGCATCGATCCAATGTGCGCTGTGTTGACCGAAGAATTTTTTATCAGCAGCATTACCATTTTCATAAACTATAGGATTACCCCATCTATACAAAAAGTCACCTCCTTTTCCAGAATTTCCACCTGTATGTCCAGCTGCTTCAAGTGTTGTTGTGCTATGGTCAATGATCCATACCTCACTTGCATTACGAGAACTGATCAGTATTTGATCAAGCCGTGGGTTATAATCAACGGAGTTCAAATGTATCCAATCAATACTTTGGTTTACTATAGCTTTTAGGAAGTTGATGTCTAATAATTGTGGGTTCAATGATATTTGACCATAGTTGAGCTTAGTGTTGTCAAAATCCTGAATCAAATGGTCCCATAAATGCCACTTCCATACAATTATTGCTGAATCTGTTCCATAAGGCTGAAGCTCAATTATCTGCTCGCTATCCAAAAAATTACCAAGCAAACTGTCGGGTATCATTCCTGCGGAAATGGCTTGAGCTCTTGTTTTCTTATCCCAGGCAATAACTAAAATATTCCCATTCGGCATAGGCTTGATGTCATGATGTAAATAATTTGTACTGTCTGACACTTTATAACTCCAGATCAAATTATTGTTCCAATCAAATTTCTCAATAAGTCCACCAACGGGCATAAAAAAAGGAGAGTAAATGGTTCCACACCTAAGTAAATTTCCATCCGGAAGAAGATAAACTGAATTTCCGGGTATATAATTACTACTCCATGAATGCACTAATTTGCCACATTTATCAATTAAATAGGTATCTGTATATGTGTCGGGCGCAAAAAGTACGTAGCCATTATCATCGCTACCATTAATATGTTTCTGTAAACCTATTGTTTGTGATATGGATGGAGAACTTATTAGGATTACAAAAAAAACAGAAAAATAAATTGTCAAACTTTTCATATTTATTTAAGAATACTTTAAAATTTAAATAGTTTTCGTTGATTTACAAGGTGTTTTACAAAAATACAAAAAACAATTATAAATTAACACTATTTTAAAAGGATATCATTTGTTGCAGAACAACAGGCTTTTAAAATATTTTAGTTATGATTTAATAATCATGTTCGCTTTAAATTTATTTAACATGCAAAAAGATACTGAAGCTTAATTAAGCAGTATAATTTCAGAAAATACTTTTCCGTTATTTATATTGATAAAATCATGAAGTTCAAAAATATTGTCAAGTATATAGAAGAACAAATATTCTCAATTGGTCAAGAAAAAAATATAATAGGGTAGAATTTACAATCAAAAATTTAATCAATTACTTATTGATTGAACTTATTTCACCAAACCACCATTTTCTATCTCTTTTGTTGGAGATACAAAACAAAGTTTTCCACTGGAGTCTTCAGCCATTAAAATCATTCCCTGCGATTGAATGCCTTTAATCTCTCTTGGTTCTAAGTTTACAAGGATAAGGATTTTTTGTCCTATTATATTTTCAGGTTCATAAAACTCTGCTATCCCAGAAACAACGGTTCTTTTATCAATTCCGGTATCAACAGTAAGTTTTAACAGTTTTTTTGTCTTTGCAACTTTTTCTGCAGAGAGTATTGTTCCAGTTCTTATATCTGTTTTGGTGAATTCATCAAAAGAAGTATTTGGCTTTTGACCGCAGATCATAATATTATTTTTTTCATTCTGCTTTTTTGTATCAAGTAGCTTGTTTATTTGTTTTTCAATCTCAATATCTTCAATTTTCTCAAATAATAACGATGCTTTATTGACCTGATGATTTGCTTTTAACAGATCAGAATTTCCCGAAAACGACCAATTATAAAGAGGAATATTAATCATTTCGGCTAATTTTCTTGCTGAAAATGGCAGAAATGGCTCCATTAAAATTGTAAGATTTGAACAAATCTGTAAAGAGATATTGATAATGGTTTTTACTCTTTCCGGATCTGAGGTAATTATTTTCCAGGGTTCACAATCGGCTAGGTATTTATTACCAAGCCTTGCGAAGTTCATAAGTTCTGAAAGTGCTTCTCTGAAACGGAACTGTTCCAGTGAACTGCTGATTTTTCCAGGAAACAATTTAATCTCATCAATTATAGTTTTATCATAGGCGGTTAAATTTCCTCTTTCAGGAACAATTCCATTATAATATTTCCAAGTGAGAACAAGTGATCGGTTAACAAAATTTCCAAGTATTGCGACAAGTTCGCTGTTGTTTTTAAGTTGAAAATCTTTCCATGTAAAGTCATTATCTTTTGTTTCCGGTGCGTTGGCTGTAAGAACATAACGAAGCACATCCTGTTTTTCCGGAAAATCAACTAAGTATTCATGCAGCCATACAGCCCAGTTTCTGGAAGTTGAAATTTTATCTCCTTCAAGATTTAAAAATTCGTTAGCCGGAACATTATCCGGAAGAATATAAGTTCCTTCAGAGTGAAGCATTGCAGGGAAAATAATGCAGTGAAAAACAATATTGTCTTTGCCAATAAAATGAAGAAGTCTTGTTTCCTTATCTTTCCAATACAACTCCCATTTTTTTTTAGGGTTTTTTTCAAACAACTCTTTTGTGGCAGAGATATAACCAATAGGTGCATCAAACCACACATATAAAACTTTTCCTTCTGCGCCGGGAACCGGAACTTTTATTCCCCAGTCAAGATCACGTGTTACTGCTCTTGGTTGTAAACCCTGATCAATCCATGATTTACACTGACCGTAAACATTAACTTTCCAATCATCTTTATGGCCATCAATTATCCATTCTTTTAACCATTTATCATATTTGTCCAATGGTAAAAACCAATGTTTTGTTTCTTTTTGAACTGGAATTTTTCCGCTTATTACCGAAACAGGATTTATCAAATCAGTAGCATTAAGTGATGTTCCGCATTTTTCGCATTGATCGCCGTAAGCTTTTTCATTTCCACAGTGAGGGCAGGTTCCGGTTATATATCTATCTGCTAAAAACTGATTATTTTCCTCGTCATAAAACTGGAAAGTATTTTTTTCAATGAATTCTCCCTTGTCATAAAGTGTTCTGAAAAATTCAGATGCTGTTTCATGATGAATCTTCGCAGAGGTTCTGGAATAAACGTCAAATGAAATCCCGAACTCTTCAAAGGACTTTTTAATGATATTGTGATATTTATCGACAATTTGTTGTGGCGAAACACCTTCCTGCTTTGCTTTAATTGTTATAGGAACGCCATGTTCATCAGAGCCGCCAATGAATATTACATCTTTTTCTTTAAGACGCAGGTATCTTGCATAAATATCTGCAGGAATATATACACCTGCAAGATGACCAATATGAACAGGTCCGTTTGCATAAGGAAGTGCTGACGTTATTGTATATCGCTTGAATTTATCTTTATTTTCAGTCATTATCTGTTGCTAATAGTTTAATTATTAAAAGATTGTTAAAAAGTCGCACAAAATTACAATAATATTTGCATTTGTCTCTTTGAAATGAATAATTTTAAGCTCGTAAACCACAAAGGAGAAATTCAGATGAAACAAAAAGATAATTCATTACAGGACAACATGAAAAGTTTAGATTATCATGTTAAAAACGTTTTAATGGGCAACAGAAGATTTGAAAACGTTTTCCAGTCAATAACAAGGATGGTTCTTGGCGATACTAAACTAATAGAAAAAACAACTGTTAATGCCAGATATACTTATGATTTTAAGATTTTTAGAAATGGCGCAAAACATCTTATCGGAATGTACGACGAAATCAACAGCTTTGTTTCC
Organism: uncultured Bacteroidales bacterium; assembly: GCA_964512865.1. Classification (GTDB taxonomy): domain Bacteria; phylum Bacteroidota; class Bacteroidia; order Bacteroidales; family CAIWKO01; genus CAZELC01. The sequence continues at coordinate 16,984 of CAZELC010000005.1, read as the reverse complement.
TTTGTTAAAGACGCTGCCGAGGGCGGTTCTTCTAAAGAAATGGCGTTTGTTCTTATTGGTGAGCCCGGAAACGGGAAAACATTTTTTGTTGACCACTTAAGTTATCTTTATAGAAATTTCATTTCAAAAGAGGAAAACCGTAGATATACATTTATCTTTAAAAATCTTGATATTATTGGTGGTTATGGTAAAATTACCAGAATTGAATCCCAAACTTATGAAGACCCGATGGTACTGGCAATGAACCTGTTTGAAAGTAAGGAAGAAAATATTAAATATTTACAGGCGCAAGGATTTAAAGATAAACAAATTGAAGAACTCTATAAAAATTATCGATCTTTGGGTTCATGTTCTTATTATATTTTGAATCAGATTAAAAATTTTGTCGGTGGGGATATTGAAAAAGTAAAGGATTTTATTGAAGTCACAGTTGTCCCTGTTAGTGAGTCAAGAGGAACCATGACAGGTAAATATGCCGCAAAAGATAAGATTACATCTTCTGCCGCTGACCTTATCGGCGAAGAGTCAATAACAAGATTACTGCATATTTCTGATACTGATAATCCATATCGTTTTGATTTACGTCGTGGTGCACTTGCACGAGTTGCTGGCGGCGGTATTCATTTTGCCGATGAAGTTTTCAAAAACAAAAAAGATCTGGTTCAGGTTTACCTTGGTGTAATTCAAAACAGAACTATTGAAACCGAAGGCTATAAATGGCCACTTGACACATTAATTGTTGCAACAAGTAATAACTCCGAATTTGGCCGTTTCCTCGAGGAAAAAGAACAGGCTCCGATTGTTGACAGATGTCGTCTTACCTATATGTCGCATAATACAAATTATAAACTTCAGCAAGAACTTACTTATTATGCAATTGGAAATCGTGATAAGACAACATTTACAAACGAAAAACTTCATATTGATCCGAATTTAAATTATGCATTGTCGGTTTCTGTGATACTTACTCGTATGCCTGCAAACGACAAGCTTACTCCTGTTGAGATGATGAAACTTTCTGCCGGAGAAGTGGCCGGAGAAAAAAGTATTAAAACCCTGAGCGAAGTAATCAATGAGCTAAACAGCGATCCGGATATTACAAAAAGATTCGGGCAAAAAGGATTAGGACACAGAAATCTTGGTCGTGCCATTCAGGTTTTACTTGAGCGCTCTGAAACTCAGGAAGGAAAATGTATGTATGCAGGTGATGTGTTTAAAGCACTCGAAACTGTTATACTTGATTATGTTCAGGATGCAAATGACAGAACAAAATATTTCAATGATCTGAAAATAGGAAAGAGTCTTTACCGCAAAAATGTTATGTCAACTATTTTTAATGCTTATATGGACGAACCAAATGCTGTTGAAAAAGACGTTATGAATTATGTTAACATGATCATCGGTATAGATGCGAAAAATCTTGGCTCTGATAAAATCTGGACATATCAGGATCCACAAACAGGGAAACTTGTTCCTCTGAAAATAGATGAAAGCTTTATCAATAGTGTAGAAGAACGACTTGGCCTTAAGAGTGATGAACAGAAACAAAGCTTCAGAACAACGATAACAAAAATTTACGGTCAGAAAATGATAAAAGATCCATCTTATAATTTTATGGATAATAATGACTTGGTGAAAGCCGTAACAGATGTAAGATTAAAATCTGATATTGCAGGAGCAGGAAGCCTTGTTGGTGCTTTATCAAATCGTACAAATGAAGAAAATCAGAAGCTGTATAACCGAATGGTTGATACTATGATTAAAAAACTCGGTTATTGCAACACCTGTGCTGAAAAAACCATTGAATATTTCTGTACACAAGATGATACCAATTGATATTTTTAAGATTCATCTGAAAAAGTAATTAAATGTTGAAAAAACAACAAAAAAAATATAAGCAGTATTTAGATTCTGCCATTAGCGAAAGACAAAAGATTCTTATTGAAAAAGAAGTTAATCTTGAGCTGAAGCATCATGATATTCTAAAAAAGATTAATGTTGAGGGTTTGTACGACATAAACGATCAGGGTATTTTTATTGGAGCTGTTAATAATGCGGGCAATTTTATAAATAATCTGCAAACCCTTGACGAGCTTCTGGAAAGGGATAAAAAGCGGGAAGCTGACGGATTACCCAGAAGAATAAGGATTGGTAAATTTATAAAACCTAATAAAGATAAAAAAGAACAGATAGTAGTAGTTCCAACAACTACAGAGCCCAAATTTTATCATGACAATTCAGTAACTGAAGATGGTGATCAAACCGGTGGCTCCGGTGATGGCGAAGAAGGCGAAGTAATTGCCGAGCAACCGGCCGAACCGCAGGAAGGTGAAGGCGAAGGACAAGGCGCCGGACAAGGAGACGGAACATCGCATGATATAAGCTCTGAGGCTTTTGATTTAGGCAAAGTACTAACCGAAAAATTTGAATTACCAAATCTTAAAGTTAAAGGTAAAAAGCCGTCATTATCAAAATATCAGTATGACCTTACAGACAAAAATCGCGGATTCGGTCAATTACTTGATCAAAAAGCAACAATAAAAAAGATTATTGAAACAAATATTCTTCTTGGAAAAATAAAAGAAGGAGAAGCCTTCACGCCTGAAGAGTTGATTATTAATCCACAAGACCAGATATACAGAATTCTATCAAAAGAAAAAGATTATGAAGCACAGGCAGTAGTTTTCTTTGTGCGCGATTATTCAGGCTCTATGCAGGGAAAACCAACCGAAGCGGTTGTATCGCAGCACTTACTTATTTACAGCTGGTTGATGTATGTCTATAAAAATCAGGTGCAGGTACGATTTATTCTTCATGATACTGAAGCGAAAGAAGTTCCGGATTTTTACACTTATTATAAATCGGCAGTTGCGGGAGGTACAACAATTTATCCTGCATATACATTGGTTAATAAGATTATTACAGATGAACAACTTGCCAGAGAAAACAATATCTATGTTTTTCATGGAACTGATGGCGACGATTGGGAAGAAGAAGGCGATAAAGCTGTTGATGAAATAAAAAAACTTCTCCAAAGCATTAACAGAATGGGAATAACAGTAGCAAAAAACTCATGGACAACCGAGGACAGACCAACCGTTGTTGAAAACTATCTTGAAAAATCAAATTTGCTAAAGGAAAAGCCGGCACTTATCAAAATGGATGCTTTTTTATCTGCTGAAGCTGATGAAGGAAGAATAATAGAGAGCATAAAAAAACTTATAAGTTAGGTTTTTATAAGTAAGCAATACGAATATTAACATTAAGTACTGGTCACACTGAGCGTAGTCGAAGTGAGGCACTATAAGAATGGAATTAATAGATCAGAGAACAAAAAAAATAATGGAAGAATGCAAGGTAAGGTCAAGAGAAGCCGGACTTGTATTCTCCGATGAAACTCTTGAATATATAGTTACAAACCGTGACCTTATAAATCTTTCGCCTAAAGTGATGATTCCAACACTTTATGATTATTGGGTAAACGATGTAGAAGTTTTGCAAGGGCAGGGAAAGTACAAATTATATCCTAATAATCCTTATGAAACAGTAATAAATTCAAGGCCGGCAATTTCTTTTTACAACGACAACAACCCCGACTGGCTTAACATTATGATTTTTTATCATGTTTTAGGTCATATAGATTTCTTTCAGAATAATATTCTGTTTGAAAATACCTGGAATGATGATTTTGTTGGAAAAGCCTTAGCCGATAAACGTCTTATTGAGAATTTAAGAAGCGAACATGGCAGATGGGTTGATTATATTATTGAATTTGCAAGATCAATAGATAATATTACAGGATATTTCAAGGAATTACCCAAACGAGATTTTCCGGCAGAGATGCAAGCTTCCAAAAAGCTCAATTTTTATATAAATGTGTTTTTGCAGGAAATTGCAAACGCTCCTCAACATACGGTTTTCAAAGAGATTGAAAGATATAATTCAATAAAAGAAACAAATAAACTGATTGTCGAATCCATATTCTTTACTGATGTTAAGATTAAATATCCTGAGTTTGAATCGAAGTATGAAAATTACAGAGAAGATAAAAAAGAATGTTCTGATATAATGGACTATATTCTTCAAAACGCTCAATATCTTAAGAAAGAGAAGAACAAATGGATGAAATCTGTTGTGAGTATTGTTAGAGAAACTGCTTTATATTTTTCTCCACAGATGCGTTCCAAAATTTGTAATGAGGGTTGGGCAAGTTATTGGCACGATGAAATGTTTCGTGGTGACAGAAGAATTTCAGGATATGAAGTTGATTATGCCAGAATTAATGCGGGAGTTACTTCAATAAGCAGAATAGGACTTAATCCTTATGCAATAGGATTAAGATTGATTCAGTATGTTGAAGAACTTGCAAACAAAGGAAAAATAAATATAGAATTTCAAAAAATATCTGAAATTGAGAAAAGGAATAATTACAATACAAATCAGGGCAAAGGTAAAGAAGCTATTTTTTCTTTAAGGAAGAACTTTTCAGATTTTATGCTTATCAACACTTTTGTCGATCAGGATTTTATTGACAAGCATAACCTTTTTGTTGTTGGGCAGCGTTTGAATGAACAACGTGGAACAGTTGAGTATTATATTAAAAGCAGGAAAGCCGAAGATTATAAGCAAATGCTGATAGATTCTCTTTATCACCCACCATTGATTAAGGTTGACACTTCAAAAACCGACGAAGACAGCCTTTATCTTAATCATATTTTTGAAGGGAAGCAACTTTACAAATCATATATAAAAGACACGATGCTTGGTATTGAAATGCTTTGGGGTGGAGCTGTAAGGCTTGAAACTACTGATATTATGATCGAGAAACCGAAAAGCGAGGGCGAAAAGCCAGCAAGGAAAAACGTAAGGGTTTTATATACAATGAAAGATAAAAAAATAAGTAAGATTACACTATAAATTGTTTTTATGGCATTAATATTAAGTGAAAAAAGAGAAGGATTAGGAATTATAACGCTCAATAATTTTGAAAAACGAAATTGCTTCAGCCACGCAATGATTGAAGAATTTTTAGATACACTGTGTGACTTTGAAAAATCAGGAATTTGGGTTGTAATATTACGGGCGCCGGCCGGCAGTAAAGTATGGTCTGCCGGACATGATATAGGAGAATTGCCGGCGCCCGGAAAAGACCCTTTACCTTATGCCGGTCCGTTCGAAAGAATGTTACACGCAATTCAGGATTATCCGGGACCAATTATAGCTATGGTTGAAGGAACTGTTTGGGGAGGCGGATGCGATGTTGTGCTTTGCTGTGATATTGCTATTGGCTGTGAAACCACTACTTTTGCAATGACACCGGCAAAAATGGGAATACCTTACAACCCTTCAGGACTTATTCATTTCATTAACAAAATAGGATTAAGCAAAGCCAAAGAAATGTTTTACACCGCAGAACCTATTACGGCTGATGAAGCATTTCACAATGGAATATTAAACCATGTTGTACCCGCTGAAAAGCTTGAAGAAACTACACTTCAGCATGTAAGTTCAATAATGAAAAATGCACCAACTGCGGTTTGTATCTTAAAAAAAGAATTCAGATTATTAACAAAAGGAAATACAATAGATGCAGAAACAGCTGAGCAAATTCAGGCATTAAGGCGCATTGTTTATAATAGCAAGGATTACATTGAAGCAATAAATGCTTTTAAGGAAAAAAGAAAACCCTGCTTTAAAGGGAATTAGTTTTAACTTAATTGTTAGTTCCTCTTTCAAAAGGAAATAAATGGAATTATGACAAAAAAGAAAAAGCAAGTATTAACGCTTTCTGATATTGAAGATAAAGGTCGGCGACTCGAAGTATTGATTAATCTGAGTAATAACCTTCGCGAAACAGAGAAAAGGGAATATGTTCACTTTAATGATTTTCTTCATTCGGCTTCAGAAGAACCCGATTTTGTTTTCAGAGATATTTTCCAGTACTTCCACGACATGATAAACTATTATGTCCCCGAAGGATATGATGATTACGAAGAAACACAGGATTCGGCTGGCTTTTTATCTTATGATTTGTCTAAACTTTTAGTTGATGGTTGTGATGATCCTTTTTTTGCCGACAGGCTCTTCGCCAACAGATTGATGAATCTGGCAAAAGAATTTAAAAAAGGAGTTCAAAACAACCATATATATCTTTTTGAAGGTCCTCCGGGAAGTGGAAAAAGTACGTTCCTGAATAATCTTCTGTTTAAAGTTGAACAATTCAGCAGAAAAAGAGAAGGAACTATGTATAAAACAGTTTGGCGACTTGATGTCAAAAAACTTGGAGGACTTGGCAGTCTTGAAAAAATATTAAGACTAGACGAGCAGGAAAATGAAAATAATAATCCGGCCTGTTATAATGTTCCTGTCGATACTTCTAAAAAAATAATTGATATTAGCTGTCCTTCAAATGATCACCCGATACTTCAAATACCAAAAGAATTCCGCGAAAAGTTTCTTGATGAACTTATTACAGATAAAAAATTTAAGAAGAAACTATTCAACTCAAAGGAATACAGATGGGTTTTAAAAGATAGTCCTTGCAGTATTTGCAGCTCTGTTTACCGAATGCTTCTTGAAAAACTTGATGAGCCTATTGAAATTTATAATATGCTATATGCAAGAAAAATGCTGTTCGACAAACAATTTGGAAGAGGTATATCCGTGTTTAACCCTGGTGATGAACATACAAAACGTCCGGTAACAGATATAACGCTGCAAAACCTTATTAGTAATCTCTTTAAAAACGACGAAATTAAATATATCTATTCACAGCTTGCAAATACAAACAACGGAATATATGCGCTGATGGATATCAAAGATAATAATATCCAGCGTTTAATTGACCTGCATGGTATTATCAGCGATGGAATACATAAGGTTGAGTTTTCTGAAGAGAGAATAAAATCACTTTTCGTTGGTCTTGTTAACCCTGAAGATAAAAAACACTATGAAGATGTAAAATCATTTCAGGACAGGATAATAAACATCAGCATTCCTTATGTTCTCGATTATGAGATAGAAGTTTCTATATATAAAAATAAATTCGGCGAAGAGATAGAGCATAAATTCCTTCCCGGAGTTCTTGATAATTTTGCAAAAATCATTATATCCTCGCGCTTACGCTTTGATTCTCCTACAATAAAGAAATGGATTAAAAATATTGACAAGTACAGTAAATATCTTGATGATAATAATCTTCTCTTAAAAATGGAGCTTTACAAAGGAATAATCCCTGAATGGCTTTCGGAGGAAGATATTAAGAACTTTAATAAACAAGCCAGAAAAGAACTTATTATGGAATCTGAAACCGAAGGACTCAAAGGCTTCTCCGGAAGACAATCACTTTCTGTTTTCAACAACTTTTTTACAAAACATGCTGAAAGCGATAAGCTGATTACCATGAATATGATTAAGGACTTTTTTGCTGAAAATGAAAAGTATCAAAATCAGATACCTTCCGGCTTTATTGAATCTCTGGAAGATATGTACGATTACAATGTTTTGCAGGAAGTTAAAGAGGCAATATATTTCTACAGCGAAAAACAAATTACCAAGGATATTTTAAATTACCTTTTTGCAATAAACTACGATATTGGTGCAACCGAAAAATCTTCATATACCGGTGATATAATAAATATCACTGAGGATTATCTGAAAAATTTTGAAGCTTTGTTAATAGGTACTTTAAGTTCACCTGACGAAAGAAGAATTTTCCGAAAAGATATCCATAACGAGTACATTACACATACTATTGCTTATGAAATGAAACTCGAAAACAAAGAAATCACTAAAACAAAATTGTTTGGAGTACTATTCGAAAAATATACTAGAAGCCTTAAAGAAAATGCACTTGCTCCTTATGCCGATAATGATAATTTCCGCCGTGTACTTATGGATTACGGAAGTCAGGATTTCAACAAATATGATGAAGTGGCAAAAAGAACTGTAACAAGGCTGCTGGCAAATATGAAATCTAAATTTGAATATTCCCTGGAAGGCGCTAAACAGATTTGTTTATATGTAATAGATAAGAAGCTTAATAAAGAATACTAATACCAATAGGTTTAATCACTTGATTTTACCGCTATTCAGGAATGCTCTTGATCAACTCTTTTATTATTTTATCCGGAATATCTTCCTTTTCGGATTTGTCATATATAGAAAATAGGTAAACGGTTTCTCTTATTACCTTAACTTGTGTTAGCAATCTGGCACCACCTGATTTACCCTTGTTTTTACTCTTTATCTGTAACCGTATTTTATAGACATTATTTCCCAAACTCATTCCTGTTCTTGGGTTTTCTGTAAGCAGATATTGTAAATCTCTGAGATCTGTTTTTAATGAAGGATATTTTTTGGAAAGAGCCTTTGCTTCCTTTTTAAAATTCGGAGTTACCTCAACTTTATAGCTCATCAAGAAATTCATTTAAGGGTGTTGACTTCAATTTCCCTTTTTCGATGAGTTTTATTTCGTTTAAACCTGTTTTAATGCCTTCAATAATTTCTTCATCGGACTTACCGGTAAATTTTTCAATTTTTACATATCTGAAACTCTTTAAAAGTTCCATAAAAAAATTGAATTTATTATCGGGGATGTTTAAAACTACTTGCTTCATGTGTTTATGAAATAATAAGTTCAACAAATTTAAAGAAAATCTTCTTATTTAAAAAATTATTGATTTAAAATATGAATAACTACCTTAATGTGCTAAACAGATTTGTTTATATGTAATAGATAAGAAGCTTAATAAAGAATACTAATAGGTTTCATTACTTGATTGAACAAACCTGTAACTTTGAACTCCGAACTTTGAACTTTGAACTTGAAATATTTCACTCCTCAGACTTAACCTTCTTAGCCTTCTGCCTGTTATACTTCTTCTTTTTATTCGGAATTACCTTTTCCCGGAAACGACCATCATAAGCGCCCTGTTCAATTATTTCCTGACGGATATTGCCCTTGATGAGCTTGTTGATCTTTCTTTTTCTCTCGTTTTTTGAATCGCGTTTCATATATTCATGGTTGAACCTTGCAAAATTAAGCAAACACTTGTAATTTTATAAAATATATTTTAGTATTGTATCGGCAGTTAACTTTTAAAGATGTTTCAAGAACAGGATAAAAGCAGAAAGATATATTCACTTATTGACGTTGCAAACAGCATTAAATCTGTATTTGCAAAAAATTATACATCTTCATACTGGATAAAAGCCGAAATATCAAAACTTAACCTTTACCCAAAGAGCGGACATTGCTTTCCCGACCTTGTCGAAAAAAAAGACGGAGAAATAAAAGCACAAATGCGCGCAATTATTTGGGCAAGCGACTTTGCAATAATATCTGAAAAGTTTCTTAATGTTACAAAAGAAAAGCTGAGCGATGGGCTGAATATTCTTTTTCTTGCAAGAGTAGAGTTCAGCCCTACGTATGGGTTATCGTTGAATATTACAGATATTGAACCTTCTTTCACTCTTGGTGAGATGGCAAAGGAAAAAACTGCCACAATAGAAAAGCTGAAAAAAGAAGGATTGTTTTATAATAATATTAACCTGCCATTTCCTCTTTTGCCTAAAAAAATTGCAGTAATCTCAATAGAAACTAGTAAAGGTTACAGCGATTTCAGAGCAATAATAGATAATAATCCGAAGAAATTTATCTATGAAATTACACTTTTCCCTTCCTTATTGCAAGGTGATAAAGCGGTTGAATCAATTAACAGGCAGCTTGAAACAATAAGAAAAAATAAAAATAATTTTGATGTTGTCGTAATAATAAGAGGTGGCGGTGCAGATGTCGGACTTACTTGTTTCGACAATTATTTACTTGCCAGGAATATTGCTGATTTTCCGCTGCCGGTTATAAGCGGAATAGGACATTCAACTAACGAGACTGTTGTTGAAATGGTTTCAAATCAAAACAAAATAACACCAACAGATGTCGCTTATTATTTATTGCAGGCTTTTGATAAGATTTCTGAATTTCTTGATGGCTCTGAAAAATATTTAATGGAAGCGACAGCAAATATTATTTCCGGCGAATCTCAGCGACTGAATGAAGCAATAAAAGAATATAAAAATATGTCGTTTGACCTTTTAAAGACATTTTCGTACAAACTCGACATACTTGGCAATTCTCTGGAATCATTGGCTCTGAATTATATTTCGGATAGAAAAACAAAATTTAATAATCTTGTCGAAAAGATTAGCACTAAGCCAAAGCAGATAGTAGAAACCAATAAGGTTTTTCTAAACAATAATGTTAATATGTTGCATTTGTTTAATCGTCAGAACTTAAAAAATGCAGAAAACCTTTTAACAATATATCAGAATAAAACCGAGCTGCTTGACCCGAAATATGTACTGAAAAGAGGCTACAGTATAACAAGGTTTAAAGGAAGTGTACTGAAAAGCAATTCACGGTTAGGAGAAAACGATATTATTGAAACGGAGCTTTTTTCGGGAAAAGTAATAAGTATAGTAAAAAATGATAAATAATTAAACACAATAACAGCAATGGAAAAAAAACAAAAATACGCTGATGCAATTGATGAGCTTGAGAATATATTAAGCGAAATGGAAAATGAAGAAATTTCTGTTGATCAGCTTAGTGATAAAGTAAAAAGAGCTTCTGAACTAATAAAATTCTGCCGTGATAAACTTTTTAAAACCGAAGAAGAAATAAACGAGATTTTAAAGGACGTTAGGCAGGAAAAGGATTGATAAACCATTATTAGTTTATGGAAAGATTTGTTTTTAAAGAATCAAAAGACAATAAGGTTATCACATTCATCATTGTTACAACATTGATATTTCTCGTAACTTCATTTATAATAGCATTTCTGGGAGTAAACCGCTATTTTTCTGAGATGGCTTTGTTTTTTGCTATAATAATTCTGGTTTTCGTTTTTACTGCTTCGATAATATGGTATCTTAAAAAGAAAATAATTATTCCTTTTGAATACAGCTTTATGGACAACGGCATTAACAGGAAAAATCTTAAAACAAATGAAGAAGTCTTTTTTCATTTTAGCGATATTTCTGTAATTGATAATGATTCTTTTTATTATAAAAGCAGCAAAAGAGAATACCTGAGGGTGAGATTTAAAAATGCTGATTATTTTACTGTTCAGTCAGAACCCTTTGTAAATGCTCCTGATGATAATTTTGCCGAATTTAAATCGCTTTTTTACCGGCATATTGATAAACACAAATTGGAAATTCCTGCTCAGGCATTAATACCAAAAAGGACATATTCAAATATTATGTTTTATATAGCTGTGGGTTGTTTGGTTGTGCTGATTACTTTTCCGGTATTGCTTGTTATTACAGAAAGAACACATAAATATATGGGACTTATCCCTTTGTACATTGCTTTTGCACCGATCATCTATTTAGGCTTTTCATCAAAAAAGAGGAGAAAATAATGGGAATAGAATTAAAGGAATGTCCGGTTTGCACCAAAGTTTTCGAGAGCTTACCTTTAAAATGCGATAACTGTGGATATGATTTCTCTGTTGCAGATTCTGAATCGACTAAAGCAAAAGAGGATTACAATATAATGGTTTCAGACCTTAGAGAAGCAATGAGGCGTTTAAGAACTGCAGGAATTGTGGTTTTTGCAGTAGGACTTGCAAATATCATTATGGCTTTTTTCTATTATTTTGAGGTAAACAATTTAGTATTGATTGCCGGCACAGCAACGGGTATAATAACACTATTGAGCTTCTTTTTTCTTAAAGCAAAACCTGTTATTGTATTACTCATTTCCTTAATTCTGAATATTGCATTCAATATTATTCAGATAGTTTTTGTGTTTTCGCAATATGCACATCTCACAACCATAAATATTATTATTCTTACTGTTATTATTTACAATTTAAGGAGTATGATTTTGGTGGAACGGATAAGGAAAAGGTATAATAAAAGGGTAATTAAGGACATTGAATAATATAAAAATAACTTGAAGTATCTTTTAATTCAAAGTACTTCTAGGCATGATCTGTATCACCCTTACAGGGTGAAGGTGAATTAGCATTATCCTAAACCCGGAGCTTCGCCCCGTGTTTAGAATCTGTCAGACTTTCAGTCTGAGCCGAAAATGTGAAAGCATAACTCAGGCTGAAAGCCTGAAATATTAATAACTTGGGACATCGTCCCAAGACAAGCCTGAAAGGCTGAAGCAAGAATAACACAATACTGTAATAATCAATCAGGCTGAAAGCCTGAAACAAAAACAAATGCTTATGAGTCAGTCATTATCACAACTCTATGTTCATCTAGTATTCGGCACAAAAAACCGATATCCATTCATAATGGAAGATGTAGAGGTACAGTTACACTCCTATATGGCAGGAATACTAAAAAACCTCGAAAGTACAGCCATAATTATTAATTCTGTCCCCGATCATGTGCATATCCTCTTCAGATTATCTAAAAACTTTGCACTTGCAAAGGTTGTGGAAGAAGTAAAAAAGCAGTCTTCAAAATGGATAAAAGATAAGGGCGTTCGATACAAAAAGTTCTCATGGCAAATTGGATACGGAGCCTTCTCAGTTAGTAGTTACGGCGTTGAGAATGTGAAGAACTACATAAAGAATCAGAAATCGCATCATCATAAAAGTTCATTTCAGGAAGAAGTTGAAGAATTTATTAAGCAATATAATGTGACTGAGTTTGATGCAAAGTACTTCTGGGAATAATTTGTATCACCCCTTCAGGGTGAAGTTGAATGGTATTTATGCTAGACCCATCGTTAGTTGTGAATTACATCTAACTTAATTCAACCCTTCAGTATGAAGTTGCGCTATACAATTCAAAATTATAGCCTCACTTACTTAAACGCCTTCTCCAGAAGTGCATCACCACCAATCTTCAGTCTGTCGAAATAATCAGGTGTTTTCTTACCGAGAAGTTTATCAACATACATCTTTGCCAGATATTGTCCAAGCATAAAACCTTGTCCGCGTAAGCCCACAAACAAACCGAGCTCCGGATCGATAATCATTCGCGGCTCAACATAATAACCGGCCCATACTGCCTGAAAACCAACAGATGAAAGCTCCGGAAGCCAATCTACAAATACTTCCGAAACTATTTCAAGAAACTCTTTAGAATTAAATTTAAGATTCTTTTCTGTTTCCTTTGGCTCAACCTGAGGAGAAGCACATGCTATTATCTGACCTGTTTCCTTAAGCTGTTGTCCGTAAACTGCCGTAAATCCTTTATATGCTCTTCTGTCGATAAGCATGTCGAGCGGATCGCCGTTAATGCCAAGCATAGGAAGTCGTCTTGTAATGAATGCCTGATGTTTAACAGGGTATAAACCGGTAGAAATATTAAGCATTTTTGCTATTTTTTCTGCTCCGGGACCGGCAGCATTAATAAAAATTTCAGTTGTATATTCAATGAAGTTTTTATTATGGTCTTTAACAAGTACAATAAAGTTCTTTCCTGATTTTTTTACATCAATAAGTTCGCAATCTTCAAGAACTTCACCACCTTTTTCAATACCAAGATGTCTGATAAGATCAATAACTCTTCCCGGTGTTGCCTGCCAGCAGTCGCGCGTTATAAGAGCAGCCTGATAAGTTTTAAGTTTTGTGTTGAAATATGGTGTAATTTCTTTTTTGAAATCTTTAGGTTCAACCATATATGCATCCGACCACGATAATGAGTCAACACAGGATTTGTACATTGCATCATCATGAGCAAAAGTTACATAACGTGTTGAGTGGAAGTCGATATTTTTTATTTTCTGAAGATCTTTGAAGATCTGAAGATTATGTGTGGCAATATCTGCAAGTTCAGGAAGACTGAATGCGGGGCGACCACCTGCAATATTTCTCCATGATGCACCGCGTCCGAAATTAACAAGTACTGGTTTTTGTCCGGCTTCCGCAAGATAACGGAAAAGAGCAGAACCACCGATTCCACCGCCTGCAACAAGTGATTTAACCTTACGTTTTTCTGTTTTCTTTGAAAGAATAATATTGTCATGAGCTTCACGCGGATAAAGTTCGCCAATCATAACCTGATTTGATAACGGTGCTCTTGGTGTTGCATCTCCGACAATTTCTATATTATGTTTGTATAAAGCAGTTTTTAGTCGTTTTAAACATCTCTTCCCGCGACAAGCGCCCATGCCAAGCCTTGTTGTATGCTTTATCTCATCTGCAGAAATAAATTTCCTGTCGCCGATGACTTTTAAAATATCGTCAAAAGTAACATCATCACAATGACAAATATAAGTGTCAACCTTTTTGTTGTTTTTGTAAGCTTTTGTTTTAACCTTTTTGGGATAGTTTTCTTTAACAATGAAACCTCTTACTTCGGCGAGAGCTTCACCATGAACATCAAGAGATTTAACTCTGGCAACATTTGTTTTATTTGGTTTAAAAAGAATTTTTTCAATGATACCTTCACCAAGTTTTTTACCGTTATTATCAACAAGATATACTTCCGATTTTTCCTGTGCTTCATATTCAATAGGAAGGAAAAGCCAGTCTTTTTTCAGGTTATATCCAAAAATTGCAAGTCCCGGACATTGATAAACACAGTCCATACATCCGGTACATTTTGTAAAATCTATTTGTGGAACTGTACTGGTCGAAGTTTTTGTAATAGCGCCGTTAGGGCAGGCAAATTCGCACGGGTTACAGGCAAATCCGTAAAGACAGTCAATAACAACAAAGCCTTTTTCATTCATTCTTTCCTTGCCGGGAAGATATGGTTTTTCAATAATGCGTACAGGATGTTGCTGTGAATCGATATATTCTTTTGAAGTAACAAGATATTCTTCATAATCGTAGCGTTTTTCCATATCCTGCATTATTTCGAATGCAACCTGTTTACCACGAACAACAGCACTGGTTCCTTCGCCTATTCTTATGGCATCTCCGGCACCGTAACAATGCCTTCCGAAAATATCATTTCCTTTTGTAAGAAGCTGATCATCGGGTACAAGTCCGGTACAGATATTTATTGCATCAATACCATCGATAATTTTTTCGGTTCCCGGAATTGGTTCAAAGTTTTT
This sequence comes from uncultured Bacteroidales bacterium, assembly GCA_964512865.1. Classification (GTDB taxonomy): domain Bacteria; phylum Bacteroidota; class Bacteroidia; order Bacteroidales; family CAIWKO01; genus CAZELC01. The sequence goes on along the minus strand of CAZELC010000005.1, from coordinate 1,947 downwards.
ACATTCGGCAATAACAGCACCTATAATACCATCGTTAGTTTTATTTGGAAGTGCCTTTATAAGAATATGTGATAACATTACCGGGATTCCAAGACGCCGCACTCTGTTTGCCTGAACAGGAAAACCACCTTCTCGGGGCATGGCTTCGACAATTGCTTTAACATTTGCTCCTGCCTGCATAAGCTGATAAGAGGTGAGATAGCCGATATTTCCGGCTCCAATAGTAAGCACATTTTTTCCAAGCAGAGTGAACTCGTTGTTCATCATCTTCTGAACGACAGCGGCAGTATAAACTCCAGGAAGATCATCGTTTTCAAATGCCGGCATAAAAGGAACAGCTCCTGTAGCAACTACAAGAAAATCTGTATCTACAAAATAAATTTCATCAGTAGCAACATTCTTAACGGCAATTCTTTTACCGTCAAGTATATCCCATACTGTTGAATCAAGAAAAATACCGTCGTGGCTATCACCAGCAAGAGTTTTTGCAATATCAAATCCGCGCATTCCACCAAATTTCTTTTCTTTCTCAAAGAAGAAAAACTGGTGTGTCTGCATCAGAAATTGTCCTCCGATTTTATCATTATTGTCTATAACAATATTATCAATATTATGCTTGTTAAGTTCTTCTCGACAGGCGAGTCCTGCAGGACCTGCACCAATAATTACAACAGATGTTTTAAAAACTCTTGTAGGCTCTTCTTTTTTGAATTTAATTACTTTGGGAGTGTAATCATGAGGAATTTCCTTAACCTCTTTAACGCCATCAACACGTGTTATACAAATTCTTTTGATTTGTCCGTCGACAAGCATTTCGCAGGCACCGCATTTTCCGATGCCGCATTCAAGACTTCTTTCGCGATGCTTAATGCTGTGGCTGTGAACAGGAAAACCTGATTGGTGTAATGCAGCAGCGATAGTAAAACCAGATTCGCCGGTTATCTGTTTTCCATTGTATAGAAATTTTACTTTTTTGGTTTCTGTTATTTCAAGGATGGGGTGTTTAGTAATTTTGTACATATATCAAAAAATTAGTTAAATTTTTAGAAGCAGCAAATATGTTTTTTACGCATTTTACTGATGGTAAAATTACATCAAATTTGTATTGCAGAAGAGGATTTTGATGGAAATTTTTATAAAAAAGCAGAGGAAGTTTAAGGGGCAATTTTGATTATTTTTCCTGTGTTAATTCCTGCTTCATTTTCAACCTTGTATATATATGTACCTGTGGAAACTGAACTCAAATTCCATTTAATATAACTTTGCCCTGCAGCTGAGTTTTTGTGACAGATTGTTGTGATAATTCTTCCCTGAAGATCATAAACCGTAATTTTAGTACTCCCGGCGGAAGCATTTGCAAATGTAAAAGTCACTTCATTTACAGCCGGGTTTGGATAAACCAGAGTTTTGTTCTCTTTTATTATATATGGATAATCATTAACAGCTAATGAATGATTTGTATTCTCTTTATATCTTGCTGCGAATTCCTGATAATACTGGTTTGCAATTTCAGGACTATAAATAATAATTATGTTTTCATCATTATTGCAATTTGAGAAAGTAGTAAAATCATACGAACCGGTTTCAACAAAGGCACTATCATCTGTTTCGAAATTTACGACAACATATTTGTGATGCAGCAATCCTGCCGTTGTATCAGTAAATACATCTGCAGGTGGATTCCAGTTATCTGCAGAGGCAATTCCTTTCATTCTGGTAAACACATTGTCTGGCTGTGCCTGCTGAACTTTTGACATGTCGAAAAGACCTTTTATATTTGTTAAATGCTCTGTTGTATCGTTATTGAACTTTAATTTCATGGAATCTTCAATTGCCTTGGAGCTAAAATCATAGATACAGAAACTAATAGACCTTTCGGCTTTTTTTATGAACCTGCAAAAGTTCTTCTGTGCACTGTCAGAAGGTGAAAAGAAAAGTTCAACCGGC
>CAZELC010000004.1:0-22550 GCA_964512865.1 uncultured Bacteroidales bacterium | reverse complement strand
GGCTTGGTACCAAAATTTAAATGAAAATGAGATTATTGATGGTATAGAAATTATTAGACTTAAATCAAAACGAAAATTTCTTTATAAATCAGGACCTTATGAAATGATGTCCTGGGTTAAAAAAAGTAAAGAATTCCTGAATTTGTTTTTAAAAAAAGAATCATTTGATATTTGTATTTCTAATTTTACAATACCGGGAGGCGAGGTTGGAAGATTTATAAAAAGGAAATTCGGAATTCCTTATGTAATAATCTCTCATGGGCATGATATACCATGGTTTTTCCCGAAACAGATGTTTTTTTATCATCTTCTTACTTACTATTGGATTAAAAATATTTGCAGAAAATCATCTGCTGTTTTCGTTCAATCAGATGCAATGCTTGCAAACGCACAAAAGTTTCTGAAAAAAACGCATACCCCGGTAATTAAAATTGTTAACGGCTGTAATATTGATAGCTTCATGCCTGATTATTCTAAACGCTCCAAGGTTTTCAAAATTTTATTTGCCGGAAGACTTGTCAAACAAAAAGACCCGATGACATTTCTTAAAAGTATTCTGTTAATCAATAATGAAGGATTTGATTTTAATATTACTATTGCCGGAAATGGACCATACCTGAGAAAAATGAAAGCCTTTGTCAAAAATAATGGATTATCAGGAAAAGTAAATTTTACAGGTTGGATTAATGCAAATAGTTTAATTAAAGAATATCAGTCAGCCAGTTTATTTATCGCATCCTCGCTTCAGGAAGGAATGTCGGTGGCAATTATGGAATCTATATCCTGTGGATTATACACTCTTACTACTCCGGTAAGCGAAAACAGAAAATTAATCAGTATTGGGGTTAATGGCGATCTCTTTGAAGCAGAAAATTGCAATGCTCTTGCCGGGAAAATAAAAGACTATTATTTTAATAAATTTTTGACCGGATATAAAATACCAGATGAGGTTATAAAAAATTTTAAAAATTCATACAACTGGAGCGAAGTTGTTGATAAATATTATAAAGAAATCAGTAATTTCGTAAAATGAAGGTTTTACACTTAGTCGACACACTTTGGCTTGGTGGTGCTCAAAGCATTATCAAAGGAGTTTTCGAGCATCAAAGAAACAATAGCGATATTTTTCTCTATTCTCTTAGGTCTACCGATTATTCAATTCCTATTGAACATAAGAATATTTTTTCATGTAAATCAACATTCCGGCTTTCATTGAAACCATTGAAGGAAATCAGAAAAATTATAAAAAGATACAAAATACAAATATTGCATTGTCATCTCCCACGATCAATTTTTTTCGGATTTATTTTAAAATCACTCTATTTCCCTAAAATTAAACTTATCTATCACAAACATGGTTTAATTCACGACAATTTCTTTTTCCAAAATGTTATCAGATTAATAAAAAACAAAGCAGATCTTTTTATTGTTGTTTCTGAAACAACCAGAGATAAACTTATCGAAAAAACAGGAGCAAAATCTAATAAGATTAAAGTTCTTTATAACTATGTTGATATAGATAAATTTAGCAGAGAGCAAATATTATGGGATATTAATCATGAGAAAGGCAAAATTAATCTCAAACCTGATGATTTTATTGTGGGGTTTGCAGGAAGATTATACAAAAGAAAAGGCTGGCGGGAGTTTATTGATGCAGCTATATTATTGAAAGATTATGAAGATATTAAGTTCTTAATTGCAGGCGACGGTCCGAATAAAAATAAATTAAACCGGATTATAGATAAAAATTGTCTTGCTCCTAATGTAAAATATTTAGGTAATGTGCGAAAAATGATTAGATTTTATTCCATGCTCGACTGTTTTGTGTTGCCTTCACACTGGGAAGGATTGCCAATAGTACAGTTGGAGGCAATGGCAATGAAACTTCCCTTAATATCTTGTAACGGCCCCGGGATGACAGAAATTCCCGAAAAAGATAATTCTGAGGTGATTTTTATTAATGTGAAAAATCCGGAAGAAATCGCTGATAAAATAAAATACCTTAAAGAAAATCCTTCAATCAGGCTTAAACTCTCAGAAAATGCATCTAAAAAAGCAATACAATATGATATAACCCGATATTTAAATGGTCTTGAAGAAATTTACAAGCTAATACTTCCAATAACTACTTAATCGGATACTTCTTGTCAAGATAAAGCCAGAAAAGCGGCTTATAACCCCTTACATCATTACTGTCTTCATAAATTGTCAGCGAAGGGCAAATCCCAACAACTTTCTTTTCAATTCTGAATTTATCAACATCCATATACCATTCTTCAAGGAATGTTATTCTGTGAATATCTTTCAAGTCTAATTTCTGTGTAATAATAGTGTCATATTCTTTATAAACTGGAGTTTCCCTGATAATATGCAAAGTATCGCATTTACTTCCAATAGCTTTGACTTTTTCTATTGTTAATGGTTCATTTGTAAGATAATCATAAGCTTTTAACTTTCCATTGTACGCCGCATCAAATATTATTTTTACAAATGATTCTCTTTTTGGACCCTCCATATTTTCACGATACCAATCCCCATCATCTCCATAAGGGCTTTTTATAAAAACAGGATATTGAATCCGCTCAGTTAATACTGTCATGTTCTCATTTTTACCTTCATTTTTGCATGAATTAATAATCATTATAAATGAAAATAAAATAAAAAATAAAACCGGCTTTTTCATAGATTTCTTAATTATAAATTATCAAGTGAATTTGTTCCTTCAAACATTCTGTCAATAATATTTTTATATTTTTTATTTATATAACTTCTCCTGAGCTTAAGCGTAGGAGTTAGCTCACCTGTAGCTGTAGACCATTCCGAATCCATAATCTCATATCTTTTTATTTGCTCTGTTTCGCCAAGTTGTGTATTATACTTCTCAATTTCTTTTTTAAATTTATTCTTAACAGAAGCATTATGAATCATTTCGGTATTTGTTGTATAAGGAATAGCTTTGTTTTGACACCATGATTTTAAGTCACTAAAATCAGGGACAATAAGAGCTGCAGCAAACTTTTGGTTTTCACCTACAACCATAATATTATCCATAAACGAAGATTCTTTTAACAAATCTTCAATCTTACCCGGATTAACATATTTTCCGAATGATGTCTTGAAAATTTCTTTTTTGCGACCAGTAATTTTCAACTGACCGGTTTCTTCAATTTGTCCTTCGTCTCCGGTGTGAAACCACCCGTTTTCATCTATAACGGTCTTTGTAAGTTCAGGGTCTTTATAATATCCGGCCATAATTCCAGGACCGGAACATAAAATTTCACCATCATCATCAATTTTTATTTTCACACCTTGTAATACCGGGCCAACTGTACCAAATTTAACCCCGTTTTTCCCAAAATGGCTTACGGCAATAACCGGAGAAGTTTCAGTTAGACCATATCCTTCTAATACAGGCATTTTTGCAGCCCAAAATATTCTAGCAAGTCTAGGTTGAAGAGCTGCTCCACCAGATACAATAACTTTAATATTATCTCCCAGTGCTTCCCTCCACTTATTAAAAACAAGCATATTGGCAATCTTCAGCTTGTACGAATAAATAATTCCATTAGCCTTATTAAGCTCATATTTTAAGCCTAAATTTACCGCCCAGAAGAATATCTCTTTCTTTACACCGGTTAACTTTCTTCCCTTATGAATTATTCTGTCAAATATTTTTTCAAGTAGTCTTGGCACGGTTGTCAGAATATCTGCTTTAATTTCCTTTATATTATCTGCGATTGTACCCATATTTTCCGCATAATAAATGGAAACACCCAAATATTGGTACATATAATTAAGCATTCGCTCGTAAATATGACAAAGCGGTAAATAACTCAAAGCTTTACCATCTGGTCCTATTGGAGGTATATGAGCCACAGCTTTAAAATTACTGATAATATTAGAATGGGATAACATTACACCTTTTGGAATTCCTGTCGTTCCGGATGTATATATTATAGTAGCAATATCATCTGAAATAATAGAAGACTTAATCGAATCAAGAAGTTCTTTATTTGGGTTTTCCCAACCCAGACGTATCAGCTCATTTAAATGTTTAAAACCATGAAGGTTTTTAAATGTGTAAATATCAATAATGCTCGGTACATCAGGTAAAATATTTGCGATTTTTCTGTAAAGATCCTCACCTGCAACAAATACATATTTTACTTCCGCATGATTAAGGATAAACTTGTAATCGGCTTCACTGATTGTAGGATATACAGGAACATGTACAGCTCCAACTTGTAATATTCCCATATCAAGAAAATTCCACTCAGGCCTGTTAAAAGTGATAGTTGCTATTTTATCACCCTTTTTTACTCCTAAAGCCAAAAGACCAAAACTGATATAATTTGAAATATCAACGTAAGATTTGGTGCTGTACTTAATCCATTCACCCTCTTCTTTACCGGCTAAAGCATCTTCCTTCTGGAATTTTTCCGAATACCTTTCAAGCAAATCAAAAATTCTGATAACTTCCATTTTAAATTTTATTGCTAAAATATGAAATTAAAAAATAATACAATTATTTTTTGTAAAAATGAACTGTATTTGCCTGAGCAGTTGGCATAATAATCAGCTCATTAATATTTACATGATCGGGAACTGTGGTAACATAATAAATTGCCTCAGCAACATCTTCAGGTTGTAAAGGTTTAAAACCATTGTATACATTTTTTGCTTTTTCAATATCACCTTTAAATCTTACTGTTGAAAACTCGGTTTCAACTGCTCCCGGTTTTATCTCTGTGACTCTGATGCCCTTACCCAAAAGGTCTATTCTCATTGCTCTCGAAATTGCCTCAACTGCTGCTTTTGTTGCACAATAAACATTGCCATTAAGATAAGTTTCTTTACCCGCTATTGACCCTATGTTTATTATTTGTCCCTTTCCGGATTCAACCATAAGCTCAATTATAATTTTTGATACATATAAAAGACCTTTAATATTGGTGTCAACCATTATGTCCCAGTCCTCTATTATTCCTTTATCAATAGAATTTAATCCTAAAGCCAAGCCTGCATTATTAATTAAAATATCAATATTTGCCCATTTCCCACTAAGGGCACTTAATCCTTTTTGAACAGAATCTTTTTTTGTAATATCAAATGGCAGAGATAGTACTTCACAATTATATTTATTTTTTAATTCATCGGTCAGTTTGTTTAGCTTATCTTCTCTGCGGCCTGTAATAATAATATCATAATTATTCTTTGCAAATAATAATGCTGAAGACCTTCCAATACCGCTGGTAGCTCCGGTAATCATACAAATCTTTTTCATTTTTTCGTATTTTTATTTTTATCGAAGTCAAATGTATAACTTAATCCGCCTTTAACCCATAAACCAGGCATTAAAATATTTCCGAAGTCATAATATTGCTGGTTAAGAATATTGCTTATATCGGCGTACACTTCAAAACCTTTGATCTTGTAAAAAAGCCTTGCATCAAGCAAAAAATTATCCGGGTAATAAACTTCATTTCCTGTTAAATAATCAATAAAGGTTCCTGCCCTGTCGTAATAGTAAAATCCGACACTCATCCCTAATGTTTTATAAATACGAAACTGAGCTTGAACCGTAACTTTATTTCGTAAATAATCAAGAACATAATATGAAATATAATCTCCGCTAGATTTACTGATATTCAGATAACTGTAATTAAAAATGATAAAAGTTATCGGCAATTTCCCTTTAGATAATTTCTCAGTGTTTAATTCAAAAGTAAACTCTGCCCCGTCAGAGATTATATTTGTCAGGTTTTCGCTTTTCCACTTATCCTCAGGATTTACTTTAATCCAGTCAATTATATTCTTTCCGTACCTGCGGAATAAGGAAAAACTTGACTTGATAAATGAACTTGTCTTTTTTACTCCAACTTCAATATTAAGTGCTTCTTCTGGGATAAGATCAGCATTCCCAATGTTTTGAGGTCCCTGATAAAACAAATCAGTAAATGTTGGTTGCCGAAGTGTACGGTTAATCGTAAAAAAAAGTAAATACTGATAATTAAACTTATAACTGATATCAATTCCCGGATATAATCCAATACCATAATCAGAATTCCAGTTTGCCAGCAATCCGCCTGATATTGCCAGATTTTTATAATTATACGATTGCTCTATAAAAAAACCGGTGTTTAGCCTTGTTTTATATCTGTTGTAATAACAATCACTATATGCTTTCGACCGAATAGTATCATCCATTAAATTCCCGAGAACATTACTGTATATCGATTCATTTCTGTATTCAAGTCCCATGGCAGTTTTGCCTGCTGCCGAAACAAATGATAAATCAAATTCACCACCATAAATATCTGTAACATGATAATTATGGTTTTTGTACCACAAAGGAGCAATATTTCTGAAAAGTTCAAATTTATCATTATGCCTTCTCCAATAAATTAATGGAGAGTATTTTACTTTTTTGCCTCCTGAATACTTTAAAGTACTGAATTTGGTTTTGGTATGTTCAAACTGCTCGGGATATTTTGGCGAATAAAAAGAATTTGCACCAAATGCTTTATCCATATAGCCAAGTTGCAGCTCTAAAACATTATTGCCACTTTTATAATTCCCTTTATAGAAAAAATTACCCGATACAAAATCTGTGTTGTTAATATATCCTGAACATTTATTGCCATTCAGTGTCAGGAAATGAGAATAGTTTTTAATTTTAATTTCAGATGAAACAGCGCCTCCAAAAAGATCATACATTCCGGCATCTCCTGATATTCTGAGGCTGTTTTTGCTACCGCTTTTAGTTATAATATTTATTGCTCCCGAAAAAGCATTTGCCCCGTAAACTCTTGCCCCGGGACCTTCAAGAATTTCAATTCGCTCAATATCTTGAATTTCAATAGGAAGGTCAAGATTATGATGGCCGGTTTGTGGGTCATTTACCTTAATTCCGTTTAAAAGAACAAGAGTCTGCTCAAATGATCCTCCGCGAATACTCACATCAGACTGTATATTTCCTGCCCCACGCTTTCTTATATCAGCATTCAGACCGTATTTCAAAAGGTCGTTGAGGCTCTGAACGGGTGCATTCTCAATTTCTTTTTTATCAATAATGTAAAGAATTCTTGAAGTCTCCGAATATATGGATGGAGTTCTTGATGAGCTTATCTCCACTTCATCTATAAGTAATGTGTCGCTTTTTTGAGAAAAAGAAACAGAACATAATGATGTAAAAATAGAAAGCAGAAAAGCAATTTTTTTCATCACAGGATTTTCGAAAGGAAATTAAACCTTTTGATAAGTTTCTCCTTGTCAGTCAAAAGAATGATTATAATTACCAAAAATGGAAGCGCCGGAATTTTATATCTCACAATAGCACCCATAACTGGTGTAATTAAACCGGTGAGTGTAAAAATCATCACAACATAAAAAATTGAAAACATTAAAAAATTCTTTTGCTTAACCTTTCTATTAAAGAAAAATATACAAATTAAACCTAAAATTAAAACGATTAAATTCTCTGCTGCCGCAAGAGCCATAAATAATGATTTAGCTTCAAAAATCATCGGCCTTAAAAGTGTGTTGCTAAATGCTATAGGCGCATTTTTAATAAAACTCCAGAGATTTGGTTCCAGATAATCTACATTAATTACACTTCCCGATTTCACAAACTGAGAAAGATTAATAAAGTCATGTTGCTTCTGGGTTATAATCTCAAGAAAATTATATCCGGGAAACAATACGGGTATAAGTAATCCAATAATAATATAAAGAAAACATACCGAAAAATATTTAACAAATACCAGTTTTTCAGAAGTATACAATACAATCCAATAAGAAATTAAAAGTGGAATAAGCGTTATTATAACATAGAATTTCGTATACGTGAGCAAAATTCCTGATGCTATAACAAGGAGAATACTCAGAATAATATGTTTTTTTCTTATAAGGCAGTCAAAATAATAAATAAGTAGCCCCATCCCGAAAAGTAGAATCCCTTCCTTCAATACACCGGAGCCCCAGAATAAAACTGATGGTAATAAAAAAATTGCAAATACAAGCTCTTTTTTCTGATTTTGAAAATATTGAACAGCAAATTTGTATAATGCCACCAATCCTGTCAGTGAAAAGAAACTCATAAATACAGTATGAACATTAAAAAATCCAAATGAAAAAATTCTTATGAATGCGTTAAAACGTATTATTGTATGACTGTCATTATAAATATTGCTTTCATAAACCCTAAACCAATAATTCATCTGATTGTAATATCCGGCAAAATGCGGAGCGTCATTTTTTATACCCGTTAACATTTTAATGTAATCAAGAGGATTTTTATAAAGCGAATCATACATCACCTTGCTGTCATCAAAATATTTAAAAATATCCGCTGTTGATCTGTCTTTATAATAGTAAGTGTAAATAATATACAGTGCTATTCCAAATGCAACTTTTATTATGAATATCGATAAAACCAGCTTTTTTGAAAAACCTGGCAATTCATAAAATTTTACTTTGTAAATGATTACAAGAAAAATTAAAGTATATATTATTGTAAGTAAAACTTCCACTTTTTTTATTAAAAGTGCAAAGATAAGAAAAGATTTTTTATAGAATTAGTATTGTTTTTATAGAAGTCAAATCAAATAAACTTCTGCAAATTACTTCTTATGTCTCAGAAAAGAAAACTACTTAAGATTTCGGTATTATTTGAAGAAATTTGGAAATTTATTTATTGGAGCTTCAGTTACCCAAAATATTGCTGCATATACGAATTTTCGATTGTGGTTATAAATATGATATCGTAATTTTGTTCAGATGATTATGATGAAAAAATAGTCAGTTTCAATTTAGAATTTTGTAAAAAAGCCCTTTATAACTCGTTTAGATGAAATATCATATTTTTTTTCAAAACGCTATTACACAAATTTATGACAGTTTCTTTGGTTTGATAATAATCAAACCAGAACCGCTTTTATTAAAAGTCACTTTTAATTTCAAAACGAGTTGTTTTATTAAATCTCAAAAAATTATAAAGAAATAGTGTGTGCGTGAATTTAAGTTAGTTTTAAATTAGGGCATTCATACAATGAATGCCTTTTTTTATTTTGCATAGAAATCCAGCATTGCCTCCACTGCACGCTTGCAAACCGGACAATATGAATTATATATTACCGATTTCATTGTACAATCTAAATAAGGTCTGTAAACACCTCTCGACATATAACCACCTCCTTCAAAAACACCTATAGATTTTTCATATATCTGCGTTGGAGGAGTTGGAATAGGAACATTTTTATCAATCATATTACTCCATTTCTTGCCAAAGTGTATTAAAGTGGTCAAATTTGGTTCCCATGGCTCAACAGATAGTGGATAAAAGTTCTCAACTGTCACCTCTGAAGTGAAATACTCGTCACCCAGTCCAGCAAAAGAGTGACCGAACTCATGCTGAATTATAAAATCTGAATGTGAGTCCCCGGCCGCTGCCGTACAATAAAAATTGTATATTCCGCCACCTCCGTATTTATTTGTGTTTGCCATTATAATTATTTGATCGTATGCAACGTTTGCCAGTTGATCATGAAGGGCTTTGTTTTCTAAAGTCATTAAATATCTGTCTGAACCTATTGTGTTAAAATTGCTACCAACAGCTGTTTTCTTATAGGATTTTAAATTTGGATCAGTTATCCCAGATTCCATTGATATAGCTTCAACACCCCATATATTTATTTTGTCCTTATTTTTGTCAAATGGAGATGAATTTTATAAATAAGCAACAAAATTTTTCATGTCTTTTCTCATTAACGCCGAGTCGGATAGCGAATATCCGTCAGCTATAATTGCAATATCAAGCTTTGTCTTTATGTCTCCTGAATAATGAAGCTTAACAATTTTGTTTTTATTCTGGACAGGCTTCATTACAATATCTTTAGAAGGATTAAATATTATTGAATCACTTTTATGCCAAATATTGATAGAATCACGACTTTTAAAAACTATTTTTATTGTGCTTTTTGGATAGGGAATAAGCACCGTTTCCGAAAAATCTTTTTTCATGGCTTTACCTTCTGATGTCGTTCTCCATTCTTCAAATAATGTCGAATATCCTCTCGAATAAATAAGCTTTGAACTCAAAAGGTCATACACTTCAACCTTACACTTGCCATAATTGAATGTGTCTATCAAATTTATAGTAGAGCCGGCCCATAATTTCTTCTCAATAAGGTTTTCAGGCTTTAAACGCTCTGATTTATAATCACCGGATCTTATATAATCAATCCTCAGCGTTTTGTTATAAAAAAAATTATTGAATTGAGCATTTGCACATAATGTAGGGAAAAGAGCAATAAAAAAAATAAGCTTTTTCATAAAATATTATTGATTTTGTCTTTTGTTTTAACGACTCTAAATTAAGATTATTTTTGTTATACAGCAAAATATTGTAATATCAATTAACGTATTTATTATAAAATGCCAACCTTGAGACCAGATATCTCATTGTGATTTATCGGCTGTTGCAGAATCTTGTCTTGTTGGTTTTCCGTTGTTGTTTTATAATTCCGGGAATTAATATTTGCTGTAACTTGCCGACCATATTTTCCTGCCATTACTTAAGGGGAAATTACTATAACAATGCAAATACCCTATGTCATAATTACACGAATAATTTTCCATACACCAATTATTAGAATTATATCCTATTCTTTTTAAACAACCCAGCCTAAGCTTTACCTCGTAAATCTCAAACAATACTAAGCAACCATTAACTTTCAATTATTTTCAAAGATAAAATCCAACTTTTTCCCATATATTTTATACCTTTGCAAATTCATTTTCAGAAGCAACAATTAACAAAATAATGAAAGCTAAATATACTGAATATAAGCAACTTGATCTTACCAAAATAGCCGAAAGAGTCGGAAAATTCTGGTCAGAACAAAAGATATTTGAAAAAAGCATCGAAACCAGAAAAGGAAACAACCCTTTTGTGTTTTATGAAGGACCACCATCAGCCAACGGAATGCCTGGCATTCATCACGTTATGGCCAGAGCTATCAAGGATATCTTCTGCAGATATAAAACATTAAAAGGATTCGTCGTTGAACGTAAAGCCGGCTGGGATACCCACGGATTGCCTATCGAAATAGCAGTCGAAAAAACTCTCGGTATCACCAAAGAAGATATTGGGAAAAAGATCTCTGTTGAAGAATACAATAACTCATGCCGAAGAGAAGTAATGAAATATAAGGACAAATGGGACGATATCACCGTGAAAATGGGATACTGGGTCGACCTTAAAGAACCTTATATCACTTTTGAAAACAAGTATATCGAATCTGTCTGGAATCTTCTTTATAAACTTTATGAAAAAGGGTTGCTTTACAAAGGTTACACTATCCAGCCTTATTCACCTGCCGCAGGAACCGGTCTTAGCTCACATGAACTTAACCTTCCCGGTTGCTATAAAAATGTAAAGGACAGCACTGTTGTAGCTCAGTTTAAAGTTATTAGAAACGAAAAATCTGAATTCCTTTTCAAAGATATTTTCGGAGAACTTTCTATTATCGCATGGACGACAACTCCATGGACATTGCCATCTAACACAGCACTTGCAGTTGGTAAAAATATTGAATATGTTGTTGTTAAAACATATAATCAGTACACTTTTAAACCTATTACTGTTATACTTGCTGAAGAACTTTGCGGAAAGTATTTCAATGAGAAAAACGCTGAGTTACATCTTGAAGACTATAAAGAAGGTGATAAAAATATTCCTTTTAAGATAATTGCAAAATATAAAGGATCACAACTGAAAGATATCAGATATGAACAGTTATTACCTTATGTTCAGCCTGAGGATGGCGACTCTTTCAGAGTTGTAATCGGCGATTTTGTAAGCACCGAAGAAGGAACTGGAATAGTTCATATTGCACCGAGTTTTGGTGCCGATGACTTCCGTACAGGAAAACAAAACGGACTTGGTTCACTTACTCTTGTGGACAAGCAGGGAAAATTTGTTGATGAAATGGGAGAATTTGCTGGAAGATATGTCAAGGATGAATTCGACCCGAACTTTGATGCAGCAAAAGAAGGTAACAATGTTGATATTGACATAATTATTAAGCTGAAAAAAGAAAACAAGGCTTTTAAATCTGAAAAATACGAACACTCTTATCCGCATTGCTGGAGAACAGACAAACCAATTCTTTATTATCCACTTGATTCATGGTTCATCAAAACAACAGCTTTCAGGGAAAGAATGCTCGAACTGAACAAAACAATTAACTGGAAACCTGAAGCAACAGGCACAGGTCGCTTTGGCAACTGGCTCGAAAATCTTGTCGATTGGAACCTGTCACGCTCACGTTACTGGGGTGTTCCACTTCCTATCTGGACTTCGGAAGACAGAACTGAGCAGATTTGTATTGGTTCTGTAGAGCAACTTAAAAATGAAATAGACAAATCTGTCGAAAAGGGATTTATGAAGGAAAATCCTTACAAAAATTTCACACCTAAAGATTTTTCAGAAGAGAATTATCATAGCTTCGATATTCACCGTCCTTATGTCGATGAAATTATTCTTGTTTCTCCTAAGGGACAAAAGATGAAACGTGAGCTTGATCTTATTGATGTTTGGTTCGACTCAGGTGCAATGCCTTATGCACAGTATCATTTTCCTTTCGAGAATGAGGAATATTTCAAGACTCATTTTCCTGCTGATTTTATTGCCGAAGGTGTTGACCAAACTCGTGGATGGTTTTTCACATTACATGCAATAGCCGTAATGCTTTTTGATAATGTTGCATATAAGAATGTAGTTTCAAATGGTCTTGTGCTTGATAAGGCAGGTAACAAAATGTCGAAAAGACTCGGCAATGGAGTTGACCCGTTTGAAACAATTGATAAGTTCGGTCCTGATGCAACAAGATGGTATATGATTACCAATGCACAGCCTTGGGATAATCTTAAATTTGATATTGAAGGAATTGCTGAGGTTCAACGAAAGTTCTTCGGTACACTTTATAATACCTACGCATTTTTTGCACTCTATGCCAATATTGATAAATTTGTTTATGCTGAAGCAGAAATACCTGCTGAAAAACTCCCTGAACTTGACCTCTGGATTCTTTCTGAATTAAATACTCTTATAAAACAAGTTGATGCAGCATATTCCGATTATGAACCAACTTGGGCAGGAAGATATATTCAGGATTTTGTAGACCAATATTTAAGTAACTGGTATGTTCGTTTATCTAGAAGAAGATTCTGGAAAGGAGAATATTCTGAAGATAAAATTGCAGCTTATCAGACATTATATAAATGCCTTGAAGTGTTATCTCAGTTAATGAGTCCGATAGCTCCGTTTTTTGCAGACCAGCTTTTCACCGACTTAAATAATGCAACAGGAAAAAAGAAAGAAGAATCTGTTCATTTGACAATATTCCCTGTTGCCGATGAAAAACTGATAAACAAGGAACTTGAGCAAAGAATGCAGATAGCTCAGAAGATCTCATCTATGGTTCTTTCTCTCAGGAAAAAACACAATCTTCGGGTTCGCCAACCATTAAGCAAAATTATGGTACCGGTACTTGAATCTAAAATTAAGGAACAGACTGAAGCCGTAAAACATCTTATATTATCGGAAGTCAATATAAAAGAAATTGAATATGTTGAAGGCGGGGCAGGTATTCTTGTAAAAAAGATTAAGCCCAACTTTAAAACTCTTGGCCCGAAATACGGAAAACTAATGAAACAAATTTCTGCTCTTGTAACTGGATTTACACAGGAGCAGATTAATAATATTGAACAAACCGGCTTTTTCCATACAGAAATTGAAGGACAAGCAATTGAACTTGACATTCATGATGTTGAGATAGTTACTGAAGATATTCCTGGATGGGTTGTTGCAAACGCAGGTAATCTTACGGTAGCTTTGGATACTACTATTACTGATGCACTCAAAGAAGAAGGTATTGCAAGAGAGCTGATAAACAGAATACAAAATATTAGGAAGGATAGCAATTTTGAAGTTACAGATAAAATTATTGTTCAGATTGAAGAACATAATGAAATAACTTCTGCCATTACTAATTATTTTTCTTATATTTGCAGTGAAATTCTTGCTTCATCGCTCACTATCGTTAAAACTATTGAAAATGGTGGTATACACCCTGTAGAAATCACAGATGAAATAAAAATAAATATTTCTGTTCTTAAAGAAATTTTTAATTAATAATCCACAAATCGGGATACGAGTATGAAAAAAAGCGACTCTAAAGAAGGAAAAACAGTTAAAGCATCAGCACCGGCTAAAGTAAAACCTGCTGCTGAAAAGAAAGCTGTTGTTAAAAAAGATGATAAAAAAGAAAAAATCAGATATAATGATGATGAATTATTAGAGTTCAAGGAAATTATTCTTAAAAAACTGGAAGAAGCACGCCGTGATTATCAATTATTAACTGAAGCTTTTACTAATAGCGATGGTCAGGACATTAATGACACATCACCTACTTTTAAAATCCTTGAAGAAGGCTCTCAGGTTCTCTCAAAAGAAGAAAACAGCAACCTTGCCGCTCGTCAGCTTAAATTCATAAATAATCTTGAAAACGCACTTATCCGTATTGAAAATAAAACTTATGGAATTTGTAGAGTTACCGGAAAACTTATTTCAAAAGAGAGATTAAGAATCGTTCCTCATGCAACATTAAGCATGGAAGCAAAACTGTTACAGAAAAAATAATCTATAACTGCTTAAGGTACTGTTTTGAAAAAGTCTGTAATTCTTGTTGTTTCTGTTATTACTCTGGTTCTATTCCTTGACCAGCTTCTTAAAATTTACATAAAAACACATTTCTGCCTTGGTGAATCTGTTTCCATCTTTGGAACATGGTCGTTTCTTAGTTTTACTGAAAACAATGGAATGGCTTTCGGGATGGAGTTTGCCGGAAGATGGGGAAAAATAATTCTGAGTGTGTTCAGGGTTATTGCCTGCTGTGCTATTATCTATTATATCTACACACTGATTAAGAAAAAAGCTTCCACATTTATGCTTATTACTATTGCACTTGTTTTTGCAGGAGCAGCAGGAAATATTATTGACAGTCTTTTCTATGGTATGATATTCAGCCAGAGTTATCCTTGCACAGGCAATCCTCTTAGCGATGTTGCAACTTTGTTTCCTTCCGGCGGAGGATATTCTTCATTCCTTCATGGCAGAGTTGTAGATATGCTTTACTTTCCTCTTTTTGATGTAAACTTCCCTTCATGGATGCCTTTATTGGGAGGAAAACATTTTACCTTTTTCGAGCCTGTGTTTAATATCGCTGACGCATCAATAACTGTGGCAATGTTTATACTTATTATCTTTCAGAAAAAACTCTTTAAAAAACCTCAAGATAATATTTCCACAGATACTGATATTAAAAATGCTGAAAGCAAGACTGAATAGCTTTTCTTTACCTTTTTTTATTATTTCTGACATCCAAAAATTAATTATTGTTTATACAATAATGAATATTAACAAATCGTTATAGAATTACAATTTCACTCTTAGTTTTATTTAATAAAAAATTCAGAATATCTTCAAACCGAGTATTAACTATTTTTAACATTATGAAGTGAACCATGGTACTATTAATGTTTTAGAAGTCTGACCAAATTAAAAACATAATGCCATGCGTAGGATTCTGATAAACCGGTTTATGCTTTACAATATAGCAAAATCGAATAAGCCAAGACAGTTTTCAAATGCATTAACAACAAACTCTGAAACATCAGATGCTGAAAGTAATTTGCACTTTAATAATTTTCGCCTGACATCTGAAAAATTTGAAGTTTCAAACGCGTTTAGAGCTTCCTATCATTCAATTATTAAAGACAATAAAATAATTTCGCTTATTGCAGGAGTAAGCGATAAATATACAGGTTTACCTCTTAATAATGTTTTATTCATTATCATTCCGTTAAAGGAAGACAATAATGAAATTCTGGAAAGGGAAACTTCCGGAAGAGGACAATTTATGGTGAACAATATGAAAGAAGGAGTATTTAAAATTTATATTAAAAAGCCTGGATATGCCGAACAATCATTTGATATAATAATGAAAAACAACCTTACATTGTTTCTTGAGGCTGTGCTTGAAAAAGAATAAATCCTTTATTATTGTTTAATCCATCCCTGCTTAGTGGCAGGGATTTTTTGCATTTTATAATTTGATAAGAAAATCCATTAGTTTTTTTGCCGCCAATGCGCGATGGCTGAATTTGTTCTTATCTTCAATTGTCATTTCAGCATAAGTTTTGGTAAATCCATCAGGTTTAAAAATTGGATCATAACCAAACCCATTATTACCTGATTTAACAGAAGTTATCACACCTGAAACACTGCCCTCAAATAAAAACTCTTTTCCATTAATAACTAGAGATATTACCGTTCTGAACATTGCTTTTCTGTTTGCTATTCCTGATAGTTCAAAAAGAACTTTATTCATATTATCATCAAAGTTCTTTCCTTCACCTGCATATCTGGCAGAATAAACTCCCGGTCGTCCGTTTAAAGCATCAATTTCAAGACCTGTGTCATCTGCAAAGCAGTTATAGCCGTATCTGTTGTAAATGTAAAAAGATTTTTGTGAAGCGTTTTGTTCTATTGTGTCGGCTGTTTCTGGTATATCCTCAAAACAGTTTATATCTTTCAGACCTATAATTTTAAATTTAGCTCCAACTATATGCGAGATTTCTTCGAGCTTATGTTTGTTGTTGGTAGCAAATACAAGTTCTCTCATAAAAATTTAGTAATTTTGCAAACAATAATTAATTACAAATATAATAAAAATTTTGTTTTGAACTGGACAAATTTTCATACTCATACTCGTTTTTGTGATGGTGCAGATGAACCTGAACATTATATTGAAGAAGCAATTAGGCAAAATTTTGAATCACTTGGATTTTCAGCACACTCGCCTTTGCCTTATGATAATCCATGGAGCTTGAAAACTACAGATGTAGATAATTACAGAAATGAAATTCTACGACTAAAGGAAAAATATGCAGGAAAAATAAATATATTTCTTTCGCTTGAAGCAGAATATATTCCGGAAATTTCAACACCATATCAGGTGTTGAAAAACAATCTTGGTCTCGATTACGTTATTGGCGGCGTTCATCTTGTTAAAAAGAAAGACTGTAATGATTTATGGTTTATTAATGGTTCAAAGGTAGAAAGTTATGATGATGGGCTAAAGAGTATTTTTAACGAAAATATTGAAGAAGCCGTTGAAACTTACTTTTCGCAAATTATTGAAATGGTAAAAACACAGAAACCGGATGTAATTGCGCATTTCGACAAGATCAAAATGCATAATAAAGAAAGATATTTTTCTGAAAATGATGCCTGGTACAAAAAACTTGTAAACAAAGCAATAAATATAATTGAATGGTCAGGTTGTATAATAGAGATTAACTCAAGAGGATTATACAAAAAACGTTGTGATGCTTTTTATCCAAGTCGCCATATTCTTGAACTTTGTTATTTAAAGAAGATCCCCGTAACTCTTAGTTCAGATGCACATAAACCGGAAGAGATTTCATTATTTTTCAATGAAGCGGTTGAATTATTGAAAGATATTGGTTTTCTTAAAATAATGGTTTTTACAAAAGATGGCTGGAAAAGCAAATATTTTGGTTAAAAATATCTTTGAAATTTTATGAATTTCCGAATTGCATCAGAAAAGCTTTGATAAATTCTTCCAGATCACCATCCATTACGGCCTGAACATTAGATGTTTCAACACCTGTTCTAAGGTCTTTTACCATTTTGTAAGGATGCATAACATAGCTTCTGATTTGTGAACCCCATTCTATTTTCTTCTTATTACCTTCTATCTCGGCAATTTTTTCTCTTTTCTTACGAAGTTCTATTTCGTAAAGCTGAGATTTCAATAGCTTAAGGGCCTTCTCACGGTTTTGCAGCTGCGAGCGGGTTTCCTGACACTCTATTATTATTCCGGTTGGTTGGTGACGTAATCTTACAGCAGTTTCAACCTTATTAACATTTTGTCCGCCTGGACCACTTGCACGATAAGTATCCCAGCTGATATCAGCTGGGTTTATTTCAATATTTATATTATCGTCAATTATCGGATAAGCATACGCTGATGCAAAGGATGTGTGTCTTTTGTTATTTGAATCAAACGGAGAAAGTCTTACGAGACGGTGAACTCCATTTTCACCTTTAAGGTAGCCGAATGCAAAAAGTCCGTCAAACTCAATGGTGCATGATTTAATTCCTGCAACATCACCTTCCTGTTCATCAATGATGGTAATTTTATAATTATTTCTCTCACCCCAGCGGATGTACATACGCATAAGCATTTGAGCCCAATCCTGACTTTCAGTTCCACCGGCTCCGGCATTTATATTTACAATTGCACCAAGTCTGTCCTCTTCGCTACTAAGCATCCTTTTAAACTCAAGGCTTTCAATAGCTTTAACAGTAACTTTGTATTGATTTTCAAGATCTTCATCAGTTGCATCACCGCTGCTATGGTAATCAAAAACCACAACCAAATCATCAACAGATGAAACCACATCATTATATGCATCTGTCCAGATTTTTTTTTCTTTAATAGCTCTTAAAATTTCTTCGGCTTTCTTAGGGTCATCCCAAAAGCCGGGTTGGGTAGTAATAGATTCTTCCTCTTTTATTAATCTTGATTTTTCATCAATGTCAAAGGAACCTCCTCAGGTCATCCGACCTTTTCTGGATATCTTTAATTGTCTCCTGGTAAATCATAATATTTAAATATTGAAAAGCGATACAAATTTAATCATTTTTAAGCAATTCCCAAATAAGTTCAGGTTCATAACCTTTACTTGCAACATAAGTAGCGATTTTATGATTTCTGGTATATTGGTTTTTATCTTTAACTTCTTTACTTTTACGGTCAACCAAATTTTTCAATATTTCACAGTACTCTTTTTCATCAATTTCTTTAAGCCCTTTTTTTATAGAGTACTCCGAAATATTTCTTTTTTTAAGTTCAATAATTATCTTGTTCCTTCCCCAGCGCTTAATCCGAAATTTACCTCTGGCATAAGCCTTGGCAAATCTTTCCTCGCTAACAAACCCTTCAGTAATAAGCTCAGAAATTATTTGCTCAACAGATTTTTCAGGCAATCCCCATAGATAAAGTTTATCTCTTACTTCCTGGTGACATCTTTCCTGTATAGCACAATATTTTCTAGCTTTCTCTAAAAGCCTGTAAAAATCGTTATCAGTATTGCTCTTTATAGGCATTATTTAAAGAATACTTTCCAAAGGTCATTTCCAACAGCAAAAACCATAAGCGCCAACAGTAATACCATTCCAACCATCTGTGCTTTTTCAAGAAATTTATCTGAGAATTTTTTACCGGTTATAAGCTCAATTGTAGTGAAAATCACATGACCTCCGTCAAGCGCCGGGATTGGTAAAATATTCATAAATGCAAGTACTAGTGATAATAATCCTGTAGTCCACCAGAATTTGAACCAATTCCATGTGCCACCATAAATCTGAGCTATAGCTATCGGTCCCTGAAGTGATTCTGTCGCCTTAACTTGTCCTGTAAAAATTCGCCCAAGACCTCTCATATTCGCCCAAAGTATTCCGAAACCGTCAGATACACCATATTTAACCGCCATTAAAAAAGTGTAGTCTTTATTTTTGTAAGGTCGTTGTGTTATAATTCCAATTAAACCAGTTGAATCAATGGCAAGTGTTGTACTAATTGTATCTTTCCCTCTTGCCACCATGGCATTCATTGATTTACCTTTATTTTTCCATATATGCTCCCTGAATAATCCATAAGATGTAATTTCCAAAGAGTCAAGTTTAATAATTCTATCACCTTTAATTATTTTGGCCTTTGAGGCAGGTTTACCAGGTAATACGCTGTCAACAGTAAACAGATAATTATCTGCATCAACAAAGAAATCGCGAACCGATTTATTAAATTTTTTAAAGAAATCGTCAGGTATTTTTATATCAGCAGTTTTACCTTCCCGCTCAACGGTAACGGTAGCTCCGAGTATAACATTTGTAGAAACTACGTCTTTAAATCTCTCGATTTTTTCGCCATTAACGGCAAGAATTTTATCTCCAGTCCGGAAGCCAATTTCTCTGCCTGTTTCATAAGCATACACACCATTGGTCAGCTGATCAGTAGGCAAATATGATTTTTCGTAATGATAAGTAATATAGGTATAAATTATCAGCCCAAGGATAAGATTCATAATAACTCCTGCAAGCATAACTATAAGTCTTTGCCATGCAGGTTTTGATCTGAATTCCCATGGCTGCGGAGGTTGCTTCATGGCTTCCTTATCCATTGACTCGTCAATCATGCCTGCAATTTTCACATATCCTCCCAATGGCAACCATCCAATACCATACTCGGTTTCGCCTTTTTTGAATTTGAAAAGTTTAATTTTCCATGCATCAAAGAAAAGGTAGAATTTCTCAACTTTAATCCCAAATGCTCTTGCTGCAATAAAATGCCCGAATTCATGCAATAACACGAGTATCGAAAGTCCCAAAATAAGCTGGGCGGCCATAATTAATCCATTCATAAATTATGTTTTGTTATTTTATTAATTTTTCTGCAAATTTTCTAGTTTCACTATCGGTTTGTAAATAATCTTCAAAGTTTGGTTTTTCTATAAATGCTATTGACTGCATACAGCTTTCAATAATTTCAGATATTCCAAAAAAACCTGTTTTATAGTTTAAAAAAGCATTAACAGCAACTTCGTTTGCTGCGTTTAAAATACAAGGCATATTTCCGCCTTGTTTTATGGCGTCATAAGCAAGTCGCAGGTTTCTGAAACTATCAGTGTCGGGTTTTTCAAATGTAAGATTTAGCCCAGAATTGAAATTAAGTCTGGGAAAATCTGATTTTATTCTCTGTGGATATGAAAAAGCATATTGAATTGGGAGCTTCATGTCGGGAAGCCCCATTTGGGCTTTTATTGAACCGTCTTCAAACTGAACCATTGAATGAATTATAGATTGAGGGTGGACAACTACTTCAATTTGTTCGGGTTTTATATTAAAAAGCCATTTTGCTTCAATAACTTCAAGGCCTTTATTCATAAGAGTAGCAGAATCAATTGTAATTTTATCACCCATACTCCAGTTAGGATGTTTCAATGCCTGCTGAGGAGTTACAGTTTTCAGAAACTCCTTTCCTTTTCCTTTAAATGGACCGCCTGAAGCTGTAAGGATTATTTTTTCTGTCTTATTATGAAAATCTCCGCTAAGGCACTGAAAAATTGCTGAATGTTCAGAATCTACCGGATAGATATTTACAGCATTCTGTAATGCAAGTTCAGCTATAATATCACCGGCAACTACAAGAGTTTCTTTGTTTGCAAGTGCTATTTGTTTTTTGAACGTTATAGCTTTAAATGTTGATTTTAACCCTGCAAAGCCTACAATAGCTGCCAGAACCATATCAATGGTTTCCATTTCAACAATTTGCTCAATAGATTCTTCGCCGGCAAAAACTTTAATATCGTATTTGTAGAGAGCTTCGGATACTTTTTTATATTTAGTTTTATCAGCAATAACTACCGCATTTGGCTTAAATGCGATTGCCTGTTCAATAAGAAGGTCGGCATTAAAATTTGCGGTAAGTACTTCTGCTTCAAAAATATCTGAATGACTTCGAATTACTTCAAGTGCCTGTGTCCCAATTGAACCGGTAGATCCTAATATTGCTATTCTTTTTTTCTGTTTTTCTTCCATCAGAACGAAATATATTCCTTAGGGTTAACCGGTTTACCATTATACCATAATTCAAAATGCAGGTGAGGTCCGGTAGAAAGCTCACCAGATTCGCCGACAATTGCAATAGGTTCACCTGCCCTAACGTAATCGCCTTCTTTTTTCAATAAAACTGAATTATGCTTATAAACAGTTATAATATTATTCTGATGTTGTATTCCGATAATATATCCTGTTTTTACAGTCCAATCTGAAAAAATTACAGTACCTTCAAGAGCAGCCTTAACCGCTTCATTTTTTCCTGCAACTATATCAATTCCGTAATGTCTTCCGAATACATTAAAATTATTTGTTATTATTCCCTTAATTGGTGCAAAGAAGAAATAATTTGTAAGTGAGCCTGCGCCGGAAGATTCTTTATTACTAATTAAATTATATTTATCAACGCTTTCAATTTCCTCGCGGAACAATGAATCTTCTTTTGATATAGAGGTATTCATATCATTAAAATCCGATAATGTCGTATCAGTAGGCTTCTTAGTGTCTAAAGGAAAATCTTTGCCCTGAATAATGTATGAAATATTCATCAGATAAAGATCCCTTTTTGCAATTTCCTTCTCCAGAGAGTCAGTTTTACTAACAAGTTTATATACATCTTTTTGTAAATTAACATCTCCGTATCCCGGAATATATTCTCTCAGAGGAGTATAGGCAATAATAAAAGTAGTTGAAATAACAAGAACTATAGCTATAGTACCAACTGCAACAAAAAGGTTATATGGAGTAAGTCTGAATGAAAACTTTTTTTCAAAAGTAGAAT
>CAZELC010000003.1:0-23541 GCA_964512865.1 uncultured Bacteroidales bacterium | reverse complement strand
GTAAGATTGATTAAAAAATATTACCTTTTGATAATAGCTTTTTTAGTTATTGGGTTTATCTTAGGTTTTTTCCTTTCGAAAACCGGGAATATTATTTCTTATAATAAAAAGATGATTTTTTACTCAAATTATGCTCCTTTTTCTATAATTAACAATTATAATTATAATTTGGTAAACAACAATTACAAGTCTGTAAACTCATCTGCTCCTGTATTTAGTGAAAATAATTTTAAAAAAATAAGAAATTTATATATTGATACCTTATCTCAAAAAGGTAAAGTTATATTACAATTAAGCTTTGTTTTATCAGATACTGTTGGTACAGCAAATATTTTTAATGAATATTTTAATAATCTTGACTCAACTGAGTATTTCAAAAAACTAAGAAATAAAAACAGGATTAAAAATATTCAAATTCTAGAAAAAATATGCGTAAAGCTTGATGAGTTGGAAGCTGTTCAAACAAAAGCAAGACTTTCAAAGAATGAACAGGTTATTATTGCCGGAGAGTCATATAAAGAATATATTGACCTTTTCAGCTTAAAACTTGAATATCAGGAAAAGGTTAAAAAAGAAGGAAATTTTGAGATGATAAGTGAGTCAGTTATGGCAATACCATCAAGTACCAATCGAATGTTCACTTGTATTAAATATGTTTTCGCGTTCTTACTTACTTCTTTCTTTATAATTTTTATAATTGAAACTGTAAAAAAAGCAAGATCATTCAAAGATTAAATTTTTTCTGCTGACAGAAAATAAGGAATAGAAGAAAGCAAAGAAAACTACTCCGGCCTGTCCGTCAAAAGCGGATTCAACAACCATAAATATAGAAAAAACAACAAAGAAAATAATTTGAAGAATATTATGATTCTTAAATCCTGCAACTATTGGAATCATCATCATCATTAATATCAGTATAAAGCCGATGAGCCCGGTGCCAAGAAATGTTTCAAGAAATTGGTTATGCACGTTAAGTTCCAGTTTGTAAGCCTCAGTTAGTCCGTATTCCTTATATTTAATCTTCAAGTCATCTTTAATATCACCGTTTCCGACACCGGTCAGAATATTATCTTCTATTATCAATCCTGTTACATACCAAATAGGAATTCTATCGTCATTATTATCTTTTATAAAACTTTTGTCAAACCTGAATTTTACTGCTTCTTTAAAGGCAGTTTGCATTCTTCCATTTAACGAAATATATAATACTCCTAAGCTGATAAAACCTACTAAAAAAGCAGATTTCATAATTTTTATTATCTGAGTTTTACTTTTTATTATTGAATAAATAAAATATACAGTAATAATAATCAGAAAACTGATTATTCCTGCTCTTGAGAATAATAAATAGTTAAAAATCACAAAGAAAACAAATATTATTATCCAGAGAAATCTTCTTTTTAAACGTTTGTCACCCAAATAGACAAATAATATTATCGCAATGGAAAAATTGACGTAAAGGCTGAAATAACCCGGATGATTGAACATTGACAAAGATGTATACATAAATCTTGTGCCACCAATCATAAATAGCCTAGTTGTGCTGTAACCCAAATTAATGAGATCGTGATTAAAAACGAACACCCCGTTTTTAAAAGAAATTGATTGAACAAATGCATTAATTATACAGATAATTGCAGCAATAAGGTTTGCATAAACAAAAACTTTTAGCAGAATTTCAAATTTTTCTCTGTATAATTTGTTAGATGTCATGAAAATAATTGGAAAAAGAAAAAATGACAATTTTACCTCAAGATCAAAATATGCTTCAGGCTTATTTGTTGAATAAAATATGCTTATAACATGAACAAAATAGAACGCTACAGGGATATATAAAAGGTAACTTCCTATATTTTCTTTAAATTTCGAAATAAAATTTCCTTCAACAAGCCAAGTAACAATCCATAATGCAATAAAATATGTTGACACCCAACGATAAAAAGGTAAAGAAAAAACCAAAAGAGAGGCAGCGCAAAAGTTTACTTTTTCTCGGGTTATATTTTTGAAAAAGTTCATTTATTTAAGGTGTTTTGAAAACAATTCCCTCACCTGTAAAAGTGTTTCCTGTTTTTTACAGAAAGCGAAACGAACTTGCTTACTTACTATATTTTTTCCTGAATAAAATGAAAACCCGGGAACGGTGGCAACCCTAGTTTTTTCAATAAGTTTTATACTGAAATCAAAATCATCTTTTGCTTTTAATTTTGGAAAAAGATCACTAACGTCAGCTATAATATAATATGCTCCTTTTGGAATATATGGTTTGAAACCGAATTCAATAAGAGTTTCTGAGAGAAATTTTCTTGAACTCTCATATTTTTGCTGCAGACCTTTATAATAATCAGCTGAGAATTCTAATGCTTCTGCTGCTGCATGTTGGAATGGGGTAGGAGCACCAACAGTCAAAAAGTCGTGAACTTTTCTTATTCTGGCTGTAATTTTCGGAGAAGCTATTGCCCATCCAACTCTCCACCCTGTGACAGAATATGTCTTTGAAATAGAGTTAATAGTAATAGTTCTTTCTTCCATTCCTTGAAGGGATGCGAGTGAAATATGCTCCGAGTCGTCATAAATAATATGCTCATAAATTTCATCAGTAATAGCATAACAATCCCATTTTTTGCAAAGCGAAGCGATGAACTCAAACTCCTGTTTGCTAAAAACTTTTCCTGTCGGGTTATTGGGAGTATTAATAATAATGGCTTTGGTTTTTTCATTAAATGCATCAGCAAGCTCATTATAATCGAAATGCCAGTCTGGAGTATTAAGCTTTACATATTTAGGTTTTGCACCTGAAAGAATCCCGTCGGGACCATAGTTTTCATAGAATGGCTCAAAAATAATTATTTCATCGCCAGGGTTAATAATTGCTTTAAGCGTTGCAATCATTGCTTCTGTGGCTCCGCAAGTAACTGTAACTTCAGTATCAGGGTTACATTTTATTTTGTTATATTTCAGAACTTTCCTGCTTATTGCTTCACGAAGTTCAGGTTCTCCGAAAGTAACCGGATATTGATTCCAGTTAGTGTTAATGGCTTTAATGGCAGCAGCTTTTATTTCAGCCGGACTTTCAAAATCGGGGAAACCCTGAGATAGATTTAAACCGTTCATTGCATCGCTCACCCTTGTCATCTCACGAATAACCGATTCGGTGAAAGTTTCCGTGATTTTCGAAAGCTCTTTCATATTTTTTATTTTTGATTTTTATATTTTAATTCAAAAGTAAAAATCCAGGCCATTTTATTAATTAAAGGAATTTTTGTTAAAACAGAATCTAAACCATTGAAAAACTTCAGCAGTGAAGGAAAAAATGCTGCCAAATAACTGGTTATATGCCAGTATCTAATTGTCCCGATATCGAAATACTTTCTTGCTTTTCTGACATCTTTAAGTGTCAAGATATGAGCTTTTTCCCAGTCGGTTCTCATATCAGCTGTTTTCGACCTGTAAAGTTTAATAAATGGGTTATAGCTTAATGCTTCAATAGCCAGGATTTTTCCTCCGGGTGCAAGAATCCTTGCAAGCTCGGGGAAAGCAAAGTTCAAATCCAAATGATGAAGCATCCCTGAGCAGATAATAATATCAATACATTTATCGGGTAAATGTGTATTTTCAGCATCTGCCTGAAAAAAAACTATATTCTCAATTTCAAGTTTTTCTGCCTGTTCTTTTGCGTTAAGTACAGATATTTTGCTAATATCAATCCCTATTGATAGTTTTGCCCCAAGTTGTGCAGCTCTTATTGCATTTCCACCATTTCCACAGGCATAATCAAGAAATATTTTATCGCGGGAATTTTCTTTTATCCACTTTTCCGTATAATCGTGAGATTTTTTAACAGTTTTGTAGAACTTTTTATTCCCGTAATACTTTTCATAAGAATCTTTATCCAAGATTTCAACACGCGACTTGTCTCTGTCTTTATCATGAAACTCAAGTTCCTTAAGCTTTCTTTCATCTAAACTTTTAATCCATTGATCATCAGTTATTTTTTGAATTTCTTCGATGCAAAGTTTAAGTTCAGATACGGTCATTTTATATTATTTTGAGTAAAACGATCTTACTACTGAAATTACATAGTCAATTTCCTCATCATCAATTTCAACATTCATAGGAAGAGAGCATACTTCACGGCTTAGAGCTTCTGTTTCAGGAAAGCCTCGGTCAACCAGCTTTAGTGCTTCATGTTTGTAGTATTGTTTGCGGAATTGAGTTAAAACTTCTATCCCATTATTTTTCAAATAATCTGAAAATTCACTTCCTTGCTTTGACCGTAAAGTGTAATTCTGATATACATGGTCGAAACCTTCTTTTTCATAATGAGGTAGCAGAAGGTCAGGTAAATCAATAAGTCCCTGTTTGTATTTATTTGCTATTTCTTTTCTTTTTACTATCCATTCGCGCATATAGCTTAACTTAATATCGAGGAATGCTGCCTGCATATTATCCAGTAAGCAAGTAAATCCATGGCCGAAATATTCTCCGGTTTCACGGTCTTCACCGTTGAACCTCATTCTTCGTGCAAATGCTGCAACTTCTTCGCTATTGGTAGTAATTGCGCCACCATCACCATAACCGCCTAATATCTTAAAAGGATAAAAACTGAAACATCCCGTTAAACCCCATGCACCTGCACCAATTCCATTAATTGATGAGCCAAGACTCTGGCAAGCATCCTCAATTACAACAAGATTGTACTTTTCTGCAATCTTCATTATTCTGGGCATATCAGCCATCCAGCCACTGAGATGCACAGGCATAATAGCTTTTGTTTTATCGGTGATAACTTCTTCAATTTTATCAATATCAATATTAAAATCTTTTGCAACATCAACCAATACCGGAGTAGCGCCAACATTTACTATTGCAGAGCAACTTGCAACAAATGTATGAGCAGGAACAATTACTTCATCTCCTTCTCCTATCCCTGCAGCTCGCATTGAGAGGTGTAAAGAATCATATCCGCTGTTTAGTCCGACTGCATATTTAGTTCCAACGAATTTGGCGAGATTTTCTTCAAAAGATTTAAGCTGTCCCCGGTCAATGAGATCACCTTTTGACATTACATCCAGGTAAGCGGCGTCAAGTTCATTTTTTAGCTTTCTGTAAAGCTTTGCCGGTTCAACAAAGCGGACCTTTCTTTTTTCCATAATTTAAGTGATTTATAGGATTTCTTTAATCGCAGTAATAATATCATCTTTAGTTTTATAATAAACTTTTTCGAGGCTTTCAGAAGCAGGAGCCGGAGTGTCAGGCAAGCAAACTCTTTTAACAGGAGCTTTTAAGTTCAAAAATGCTTTTTCAAAAGCAATGGCTGCAATTTCAGCAGCTACCGACCCTGTTTTCCAAGAACCGTCAGCAATAACAAGTTTTCCTGTTTTTTTAACTGAGTTGATAATTATTTCTTCATCAATCGGTTTTATTGTTCTTAAATCAATAAAATCAACATTAACTCCTTCATTTTTAAGTTCATCAACAGCCTTTTGTGATTCTACTGCCATATAAGAAAATGAAACCAAAGTTACATCACTGCCTTCATTTCTAAGGATGCCTTTTCCTATTGGAATTTCGTACATTTCTGATGGAACTTCAGCTTGTGAGCGATAAAGCCATCTGTCGTCAATAAAAACTACAGGGTTTTCATCCTTAATTGATGAAATCAACAATCCTTTTGCATCATAAGGTGTAGAAGGTGCAACAACTTTAAGCCCCGGAATATGAGCAAAGAGCGAATGTAATGCCTGTGAGTGCTGCGCCGCCTGTTCTCCACCACGATTAACAATAAGCCAAAAAACAACCGGCACTGATGATTTACCACCGTTCATATAATGCCAGTTAGCTGCTTGATTGATAATAGGATCAAATGCATAAAGAACAAAATCTACTCGGGGATGAACTACAATAGCTTTCATTCCTGCTATTGCAGCACCAACGGCAGCACCTGTCATAGCATTTTCAGAAACAGGAGTATCAATAACCCGCTCTTCACCAAATTTCTGAACCAGTCCATTACATGTATTTCCGACATACCATGGACTCTTAACTCCTTGGCCAATAAGTATAACAGAATCATCAGATTCCATCATCTGACGGATAGCTTCATTTATTGCTAACCCGAAATTAAGTTTTCTGTTATCTGAACACATATTTAAAAAGGTCTTTTTTATCAGGTTTCGGACAATTTAATGCAAACTCGTTTGCAAGTTTAACTTCTTCCTCAACTTTTCGGTGAATTAATAATAGTTCTTCTTCAGTCATCAGATTATTTTCCAAAAGATACTTTGCAAATAATTTAATAGGGTCTTTTTTAAACCATGCTTCTATTTCTTCTTTTGGTCTTATATCGGTATGAGAACCTTGCACATTGTCATCAGGTCCTACATGTCCGCGAAATCTGTAAGTAAGAAATTCAATAAAAACAGGTCCGTTGCCTTTTCTGCAATAATCAACAGATTTCTTTGCTGTTTTATAAACTTCCAGAACATTATTTCCGTCAACTCTGTATGACTCAATTTCAAATGGTTTAGCAATATTGTAGATGTTTTGATTAGTTCTTATTTCGTCAATAGGAAGATGAGTAGAATACAAGTTGTTTTCACATGCAAAAATTATGGGGAGTTTTTTCAATGCAGCAAAATTCATTGATTCATAAAGAACGCCTTCGCCGGTAGCACCATCTCCAAAATATGAAACAGTAACTCTGTTATGTTTTCTTATTTTACTTGCCAGAGCTGAGCCAAGTGCCAGCGAGATAGTCCCTGAAACTATAGGAACAATACCAAGGATGCCATTTTCAGGAGAAATCAGGTGCATTGAGCCACCTCTGCCTTTAGAGCAACCTTGTTCTTTGCCATAAATTTCAGCAATCATTTCTCCCATGTCACCGCCTTTAGCAAGGTAATGACCGTGCGAACGATGGTTCCCGAAAATATAATCATCTTGCTCAAGAACAGCTCCTATTCCTGTAGCTATGGCTTCCTGACCGGAATATAAATGAACCGGGCATTTAATATCTCCTTTTAATATTGGATTAACCAGACTTTCTTCGCATTCGCGAATACGTAGCATCATCCAGTAAATCTTTTCTAAAAAATCTTTATTGTAAGTCATTAAACGTTAGAGGCTTGATTAACAAAGGTTAATTTTTAATAATAGCCGTCAAAGTTAAGAAAATAATCTTAATATCAACCCAAAAACTACGCTCTTTGACATATTTTAATTGAAGTCCCTTTTTATCGGGCCAAATAAGTTCAAGGTAAGCTTTGTCAGGGTCTTCAGCTCCTTCAAGTATTTTCCCTTCATCAGAATTCCAGATAGATGCATAATCAGTAATTCCCGGTTTAACAGATAAGATTGCTTTTTCCTCTTCGGTAAACATATCGGTAAATTTTTTAACATCAGGTCGTGGACCAACGATGCTCATATTGCCAATTAGAACATTTATCAATTGTGGTAGTTCATCAAGCTTATATTTCCGTAAATATTTACCGACACCTGTAATTCTTGAGTCGCTTTTTGTTGTTGAAGAAGCTCCTATTTTATCGGCGTTAACAACCATTGTGCGATACTTAAACATTTTAAAAATCTTTCCGTCTTTTCCAACTCTTGGTGCTTTATAAAAAACAGGCCCAAAATCATTGAAAAACACTAAGAAAGATATGAAAATTATTACCGGTGAAAACAATATTATTACAATAAGGCTGAAAAAAACATCAAAAACACGTTTCATTCTCAATTCTTTTTTGAAACACTGATTATTTTATAGTAAATAACTTTTACGCCAGCCAATAATGAGCCAAAGCCGTAAGTAAGATGCAATATCAAAAATAATAAAGGCATTAAAAAAATGTTAAGTATGCCCTTTTTTATAAAAGTAAAAGAAGCAATAATAGCTATCAGAAAATATACAGCCATTACGCCCAAGAAAATGTACATTAAGATATTGTTTACAAATGAGAGAGCTGCCCCGCAAATAATCCCGCAAATAAAAAACAAAGGTATCATGTGCCTTAGTGATACAGGCAGATAATCGAGAAATCTCAAAGGATAAATTGACCAATATCCATTGCGGATATTATTTGTGATAAATTTCCCCAAATTATTGCGTGTAAAATATGTGGCTTTGATTTCAGGATCAAGAATAATTCTGCCGGAAGCTTTTTTCAGCCTTACATTAAAGTCCATATCAGAAGTGCTGCGCAGGTTTTCGTTAAAAAAACCAATCCTGTCAAAAACATTACGTTTGTAACATCCACCAAAAACAGTGTCAACTTCCATAACTTTATCAGTGCCTGTTCTGAATGTTGAATTTCCAACCCCGAAAGAGCTGGAAAGTACGCATGTTATTGCTTTTCCGATTGCTGAGGTATTGATTCCTATGGTTTCAAGAATGCCACCAACATTATCAGCATCATATTTAAGTGAATTTTCAACGCATCTCGTAATGTAAGTTCGGCTGTAAACGGAATGTGCTCCGAGAATCATTATAAATTCGCCGGTCGAATTTTTTACACCCAGGTTTACTGCGCTTGGAAATATTTTTTTAGGGTTAGTTAAAGCACTAATTTTTACTTTACTATTTTCAATAATTATTTCTTGAGCAACTTCAACAGTTTTATCGGTACTCATTCCATTTACAATAAAAATCTCCAACTTATCAAGAGGGTAGTCGGTATTTAAAACAGAATCAATACATTTTCTTAAAAATTTCTCCTCATTATAACATGGAATAATTATCGAAACTAAAGGAGGGTTTGTGTAAAAAAGGCTCATATTTTTTTGTTCAGGATACCGTATTTATTAATTTAGAGTAAATTTCTAACAGTTTGTTTTTCTCAACTTCCCAGTTAAATTTATTTATTACCGCATTTCTTCCGTTTTTGCCCATTTCTTCTGCCAATGAGTCATCTGAAAGAATTTTATTAATTGCTTCAGAAATTTCGGATTCGTTTTCGGGATTTACGCAAATTCCGCAATTATAAGTTTCAATTATTTCTTTCCAAAGCTTGAAATTTGAAGTAATTAAAGGTATTCCGGCAGACATATATTCAAACATCTTATTTGGCTGTGCTTCAACGTGATTAGGGACAGGTAAAAATGTTACTATACCGATTTTCGATCTTGATAATATTTCAGCGACCTTTTTGCGCGTAACCAGTCCATAATAATTTACCTTATTCCAGGATGTTAAATTTTTAAGTTTTAACTCAAGTTCTCCGTTATCCATTATACCGGCAAGGTTTAAAATAGTGTCGGTATTTTTTAATGAATTTACTAAAGGAATAATACCCCTAATCTCTGATATTGATCCGATATATGCGATTTCGTTTTTTTTATCTTTCTGATTAACAGGGATATTTAATTCATCAATAATTGGGAAATTATTTATAGTTTGTGTGTTTTTATTAATTTTAATAAATCTGTCACCTATTGAAGGTGTAGCAGTTATGATGAAGCTGAATTTTTTTGCCGCTCTATTTTCGAAAATCCTTATGCCAACAGAAATTATTTTTCTGAAAAATATTGGTATATAATCTTTTGCGAGAGTCTGCTTTGGTACATCTTCATGAGTATCGTAAATTACTTTTTTCCCTTTTTTTAAAAGCTTAAGTCCGACAGAAATTAATTCGGGATCGTGGAAATGGTAAATATCGCAATTCAATTGAAGAGCTTTTTTAAGAACTTTAGAAGGTGTTTTTCTTATTCGTTTGAACCTGCCGCCATCAACTTTGCCAACATCAAATATTTTAATATTATTGATAATCTCATCGCCTTTGTCATCTGCAACCACTAAAGAAACATCATAATTTTGATCTGAAAGTGCAGTACATTCCTTGTGAAATATTCTGATGTCGAATCTTGGGTGGACAGAAGTCAAATGACAAACTCTACAAGTCATTTATTTTATTATTTTTCTTAATTTATCCCTTAAATTAATCCCTAATTTAAACAGCCATTCGTTATTCGGATAATCCTTATAACTTTTTTTAGGTTGCTCAATATACTGTTTCAGCATTTGCGATGTTACTCCGAGTTTTTTTGCTACATAATCAAAGTCGTCATTTAGCTCAACTTGTGGATATAGTTCTTTTTCCATTTCTTTAAGTGCTTCTTCTCTGGTGATCTGTCCTGAAACAATAAGGCTGGCGTAATGAGATCGTCTTTTATCATAGCCGAATTTATGTGGCAGGTAAAAAGCCTGGAAAAATTTTGTAAACCTTGATTCATGATGTTTTCCACCGTAATATCTCCATCCAAGCTGATTGCTCATAATCTCCATTGCATTTTCTTTGTTGTACGGAATAAGATTAAGCATTTTTACAACTTCCATTCTTCTAATAAGGGTAAAATAAATATATCTTCTGAAAAATGTTACATGAGGATAAGTCTTAAGTTTTCTTGTGCCAAATTTTTTATGAATGCTTTTTATTTGTTTGTAATCGAGTGCATTATAACCCCATGAAGTTGGCAAAATCGATTCTGTAGCGAAGTTGCTGCCATTTAATACATATTTAACATTATTTTTAACAGCAAACTTATATAAAGCTGCAAATATAGCGTGATCTTGCGGTATGTCCTGATTAGCTACAGAAGACTTGAAAAAAGCAAGTTGAAGGTCTTTCATCTCTTCCCAGTCGACAACGTATGTGTGCAGTTCAAGGTTTAAAGTTTTAACCAGGTTTTCAATATTTTTGACTGCCAGTTCAGAATTCCAGCCGCAATCAACGTGAACAACCAAAGGTTTAAGACCGAGTTCAACAGCTTTATATGCCAGAAAGGAACTATCAACACCACCGCTCAGTCCTAAAATACAGTCATACTCTTTTCCTTTTCCTTGTTTTTTAATTTTCTGAACAATATTTTTTAGTATTTCTTCGCCTTTTTGGTCAGGGTGCCATGAAGAGTTTAAAAAGGTTTCAGCATGTTTGCAATGATTACATACACCATTTTCATCAAAAACTATATCAGGATCGGTTGTATCCATAATACAGTTTTTGCAAATTTGATATTCGCGTTCTGACATCAGATTTTGAAATTTATATTATTTTGCAAATATATATTTAATTTCTTCAATGGAAGGGTAAGAAATTAAAACAGCTCTTCTCTTGCCGTGAAAAACGAAGAAGCTTCCTGCAGATACCGCACTTGCACCTCCATCTTTTATTCCGCTTTTTAAATGTTCAATACTGCCTGCTCCTCCCGATACTATTAATGGAATTTTAACAGCGCATGATATTTTCTTTACTAGTTCAATATCGTAACCTTGCATGGTACCGTCTCTGTCGATGGAGTTTAATAATAATTCTCCGGCACCCATTTTTTCTGCAAGGATGGCGTATTCAACAGGGTCTTTGCCTGTGTTTTCTTTTCCGCCATTTATATATACGTTGTATTTGCCGAATATGCTCTTTTTGACATCAATTGCAACTACTATTGTTGATGAGCCAAATATTGCCGAAGCTTCTCTGATGAAGTCGGGGTTTATAAATGCATTTGTGTTAATCGAAACTTTTTCGACACCGCATTTAATGATTTTTCTTATTTGTTCAATGGTGCTTATTCCTCCTCCATAACACAACGGCATAAAGCATTCGCTGGCAATATCTTTTAAAAGTTCATACGGTGGTTCGGTTTTATTTCTTGAAGCGTCAATATCTAAAAATATCAATTCATCAACCTCTTTTTCGTTAAAAATTTTAACCGCGTTTATGGGGTCACCAACATAAGTTGCGTCTTTAAATTTAATGGTTTTAACAAGACCATTATTTCGTAGTAA
Organism: uncultured Bacteroidales bacterium; assembly: GCA_964512865.1. Lineage (GTDB taxonomy): Bacteria > Bacteroidota > Bacteroidia > Bacteroidales > CAIWKO01 > CAZELC01. The sequence goes on along the minus strand of CAZELC010000003.1, from coordinate 11,765 downwards.
AAGACAGGGAATAACTCGGCTGATTATCATTATATAAAAATTAATTTTTATAAATCCGCAAAATTTTTTAATAATTTCATGCCATATTTATGGCTTTTTTCAGGATGAAATTGAACCCCGAAAATATTTCCATTTTCAAGTGCAGAGCAAAAGTCAACACCATAATTTGTTGTGGTTAATATATCACTGAAGTTTGCCGGACTTACATAATATGAATGTACAAAATAAAATTTCGGCTCATCATACATTTCTGTAAAAAGACTACTGCCTTTTTGAATTTTTACATAATCCCAACCCATGTGAGGGACTTTTAGTTCAGTAAAATTTTCAAGAGAAAATCTTTTAACCGAGCCTTCAATCCATCCAAGTCCTTTTAATAATCCTTCCTCGCTGGATTGTGTTAACAGTTGCATCCCAAGGCAAATTCCTAAAACAGGAGTTTTTCGTGTTATCACCTTTTCATTTAATACATCTATCAGGTTAAGATTTTTGAGATTTTCCATCCCTGTGTCAAATGAGCCAACGCCCGGCAGAATTATTTTATCAGCAGATTCAATTTTTTTAATATCTGAAGTAATATCACCCTGAACGCCTATCTTTTTAAGCATATTCAGGATTGAGCCAATATTTCCGACATTATAATCAACAATGACTATCATAATTAGTTTTTTAAATTACCTTTTGCCAGTTGGTAAGAAATGTAAAGATAAACAACATACATAAATGAGTATGAAATTGCATAGCACCAAAGACAAATTTTAATATTACCAAAATATACTCCTGCAAAAAATGAAGCAACAGTTGTAAAAAACAGCCCTATTTGCCAAATCATATCATAGTGTTGCTTTTCTGCAATATAAAACATATAACTCAAAGGGCTAGATGTAAATCTGAAAAAAAAGAGAACTGACATAATTCGGGCAAATTCTCCGGCCATTTCCCATTCACTTCCAAAAATAAAACTAAATGCCCATGGAGAAAAAATAAAAATAATTATTGTAGGAATTATTGAGGCAAAAGCAAGTGTTTTAAATGTTTTCATAAAAACACCAAGACAATTCCCATTTGCAACATAATCGCTACTTGCGCGTTGTTTGAACACATCAAGTATTGCTCTTGAAATTAAACTTATGGGAGCGTTTAGAACTCTATCCATAAAAAAATAATTTCCTAAAATCTGAGAGGTGAAAAACCTTCCGAATACAAAAATAGGAATCTGATTAGTTGTAACATTTACAAGGTCGGCAGGAAGTGAAAATTTTGGAAAATTTTTATATCTTTTTAACTGTGAAATAATTGTTTTAATTTGTATGGTTTTAATAATCCTAAAATCATCTTTTAATGTTTTATACGATAATATTGCGGCTGCAAATATTCTTCCTGTTATTTCACCTGTTATTAGGCCAATACCTTTCAATGAAGCTAACCCAAAGCCCATCTGAGAGCCAATCATAAATGATGATTGAGACACTCTGCTTACAGATAAAATCTTATATTTTGTTTTTCTGGTAAGCCAGTAATTTAATGCACTAAAGACTCCAATTGTAAAAATAGAAAGTGGTATAAAAAAAATCCAATTTCCAAATGTAACACCCTTATTATTAATGATTTTAAGAAAATCACCACCAAAAATTAAAAATATCATTAAAACCAAAGTGCTTATAATTAATGCAATTACAATACTCAGAATTGTAAGTGCCATCGAATCTTTGTCTTTTTCAGGAAGGATTATCGCAAGGTCATATTTTAGGGAAATAAAAGAGCCAAAAATTGAAATAACTGACATATAAGTTGCAAAAACTGCCATATCCTCTGAAGTATATAAGCGCGAAATAACAGGCATTAACAATAATGGTATCAACTGAGCAACAGCAGTTCCCGTCATCAATGTAAGAACATCACGGATGTAAGCCGAACGATATAAAAAATCTTTAATCTTTCTGTATAACATTTATTTATGAATCGGCTTGTAATGAATAATTTTTGTTTTTCAAGAAAAACTGTATTAATAAAATAATCAGAAAAATACCTCCTGTCAATATATTTGTCAGTATTCCTGTGCAACTAAATCCGTAAATAATAATAAATACAAGCCCGAAAAATTTTGGGTTAAGTTTCGCTGTAGAAATGAAATTAAGAATTACCACCGAAATAATGATACTTAAAAAAACACCCATCATCCCAAAATTCATAAATCCGTCGCTTATAATACCATTACCTGAATTATTTAAACTGCTGTGGAAGTATTTTGCTCCTATCACATAGGATGGCTGCATATCGTATGGATTATCAATAAAATACTTGAAGATGCTATGCGATAAATACATGTGGTTATTATCAAAAAAATCGAAATAAATTGTGTCCAGCAGCGATGAGTCCAGCAAAGTTCGGCGTAATAAAAGATCTTCTAAAGTTATAAAATTAAAATATTTATACAATATCATTCCTGATACCATCAATGAGGCAACCAAAAAAGTAAAAACAAATATTTTTTTATAATAGTTGTTGAAGAGAAAAAATAGTAATACTATGAATAATGAAATTAATATTGCTTTATGAGCACCTGAGATCATAAAAACAAGTATAAGTGCCAGAATACCAATTAATGAGATAATATATTTTTTAAATATCAACCCATAAACAATAATAATTGGAATTATAACCTTAGAAGACCAGAACATACAATAATCAACAAATGGACTGCTGACTTGTCTTGCTGCAATTCGGGTTTTATAAATATCCTTGAAAAGTAATAAGTTGAAATTTAAATTCATTCCAAATGAAAAGATAATTGGAATTAACAATACGATCAATATTGTGATTAATATGAGTATTTGATTTTCGAAACGTATCTGATAGGATTTAAAGTTATAGTTAAAGAATGAAAAAACAATAAAAAACGTGTCGAGTAAAAACATTGACAAAACAATTCTGAAATCAGAGTTCATCATAACAAAGAATACTAGAGACGGTATGAGAAACAGCATTTTTATTACTACAGAAGCAGCAAAAACAGATGGTTTTACCGGTAAATAAAGAAATGCAAAAAATGAAAAAAATAAAACCAGAAAAGAAATGTAAAGATTAAATGTTGAAAAATAGTATCCATAACCTTCATATTCATAGAGTTTATGGATGAAAGGTTTATAATAGGCTAATAAAAAACCAAAAATAAAAATTAAAAGTATTACAGTCAGTGATTTATATATGCCATCAGAGAGCTTAATCATTAATTTCAAATTGCTTTGGTTTATTTTTGCAAAAATAAACTATTAATGATTATTTGTGAAGAAAAGTTCCAATATAAATATAGCTGAAAATATGGATTTTATGTGCACTATAAATTTAAATGATGAAATTTGCTTAAAATTTATAATTTTGAGGTTTAAAAGCTGCTATTTTGCAGATTTGAAAGAGATTCAAGAGATTGTGACTTTTTATAGAGGAAATTGAAATTGTGAAAATTTATCACCTTGATAAACTGGTAATTATATTTTTGCAATAAAATGAATTTTAGTTCTGTTTTAACATGAGAATTTTTCTGATCGGTTTTATGGGTTGCGGTAAAACAACTGTTGGGAAAACAATTGCCCGAAAGCTTGATTTTGAATTTGTTGATACAGATTCCATCATAGAGGAATTATTTAAAACTAATGTAAATGAGTATTTTCGTATTCTTGGAGAACAAAGGTTCAGAGAAACTGAAAGAAAAGCACTTGATGAAATAATAAACCACGATAATATAGTTGTTTCAACGGGCGGAGGTCTGCCATGTTATAATAATAATATTGAAGTAATGAACAATCACGGGTTGACTATTTATCTGAAAATGTCTGTTTCCTCTCTCCACCACAGATTATTACAATCGAAAAAAAAGAGGCCATTACTAGAAAATATGAACAGTGCTGAGCTTAAGTCTTTTATAGAAGTAAAACTTGCTGAAAGGGAGACATATTACAATCAAGCTAAATTAATACTGCCCGGAGAGAATTTTGACTATCAGAATTTACTTCTGAAATTAGATAATTTGTAGGATTCTTAAAATTTATGGTCTTAACAGCTGAATAATTTATCTTATCAATGTTATACTACCATTGAACTTTAGATTTTTCACTTTGTTTTTTACAGCTATTGTATAATAATATGTGCCTGCTGCAGCCGGTTCACCTTTAACCGTGCCATCCCAAAAATCCCTTGGGTTTGTAGTTCTAAATACTATATTTCCCCATCTGTTAAATATTTCCAGATTATAATCAGGAAAGCCGCTTGAAATAATTTCAAATTTATCATTAAAACCATCACCATTGGGTGTAAATACGTTCGGTATAATAATATCCTCAAGAATATGAATTTTAAATGTCGCTGTATCTGAACATCCGTTCGGTGTTGATGCAATAAGTGTTACATCAAAAAAACCTGCAAGCAAATAATAATAAGTTGGGTTAATATCTGTTGAACCCGAGCCGTCTCCAAAGTTCCAGCTATATGAAAGATCAGTTCCTGAGCTTGTATTTGTAAAAGTTATAGGATCATAAGTTAAAACATTGTTTGTGTCGGGGGAAAAGCCTGCTGTTGGAAATGAATATACTTGGAGATAATATGAGTTCGTAAAAGTTTTCTGGCATCCGTTCTGGAATGTGACGGTTAACACTACAGAGTAATTTCCGGTATTTGAGTAACTGTGTGAAGGGTTTTTTTGGGCAGAATGAGCAGTGCCATCTCCAAAATCCCAATCCCATGTGTTTACCGGATAAGTTATGCTGGCATCATCAACCGTAAAATTTACCGAAAGAGGCGGAGTACAAGTTGATGTTCCTGAAATTGAAAATGTTATCTGTGGCGCAATAAAAATAGTTACAACATCAGGCTTGGTAATACTAAATGTACAACTATCTATGGTAATCGTCAGTTTAACATCATAAGTCCCACTCTGGTTATAAAAATGTGAAGGATTTTGAAGGTTTGATGAAGTCCCGTCACCAAATTCCCATAACCATGAACTTATTGGCAGATTAGATGTTGAGGAATCAGAAAAATGTATCGTAGCACTGTCAGTACAAGGAATAAAACTACTGTAGCCAAAATTCGGAAAAGCATTAATGATTTTAATAGTGTCTTCTCCAAATAAAGTCAGTGAGCAATTATTTAATGAATCCTGAAGTACAAGAGTCGGAACATAAAATCCACCATTTATATACGTGTGCGAAGTATTTCCGGTGTTTGTTGTTGTTCCTCCTCCATCAGCAAAAACCCATAAATACCCGGTAGTACTTTGGGTAATAGCTACAAAATCTACATCTACAGGAGCACATCCGTTCTTTGGATTATAATCGAAAGAACCTGTTGGCCCGTTTATCACAATAAAATCATTTTTTACAATTGTATCTTCGCAACCATCAGCATTTGTTACCAATAGTGTAAGATCATAAGTGCCCGAAGCACTATAATAATGCTGTGGGTTTTCAATACCTGAATGGTTATTGGTTCCGCTGGCAGTATCTCCGAAAGTCCAATACCATGTTGTAACATCAAGCGATGATGAATCATTAAAATTTGCGAATAAAGGCGGACAACTGGCAAACATAGTGTTTGAAGTAAAATTAGCCACCGGTTTTGATACTTTTATCTGTTTTTGTGAGGAACTTGTGCAACCGTTAGTATCGCTAATATTTAATATAACAGTAAAAAATGTTGTAGAGTCGACATTATAAATATGTGAAGGATTTTTTAGTGTTGAGATCGGTGAACCATCACCGAAATTCCATGAGTAATGAAGACTTACTCCAATAGAATTATTGGTGAAACTTATCGGTGTTCCGCTACATACAACAGTGTCACATATAAATGCTGCTGTATCCACAGTTATGTAAATTAATGAGTCTTTTATTATTGTGCTATCGCATCCATTTGAATTTGTGATAGATAACGAAACATTATAATATCCTGGCGCTGTATAAGTATGTGTTGGATTTTTAATATTACTGGTATCACCATCTCCAAAATCCCAGTGCCACGAAACACTGTTAGCCGGAGGCTGAGGGTTTGAAATATCAGTGAAATTAACTGTAAAAGGCAAGCATCCAGAACTGTGATTTGTAGTAAAATTTGGACTTGGTAAAGGTAAAATAGTAATTGTATTTGCTTTTGTAATGCTGTCTTTGCATCCAAGAGCGTCAGTTACAACAAGTTCAACTGAAAAAATGCCAACGGTATCATAATAATGAGTTACCGAAAAACCATTTCCGATATAGCCGTCACCAAAATCCCAATGCCAGGCTGTTTGGTTAGTGTTGGTATAAGTGTTACAAATAAAAATTGAAGGGTCGTAAACGCAAGTACTGCTAAAAACCTGAATATAATTTGGAATTATCTCTGATATTTTTATCATATCGTCTACTAAAAGTGAATCCCTGCAACCATAAGAAGCATTATAAACAACCAGTTTAACATCGTAAAGACCGGGATTGTTATAAGTGTGAGAAGGATTGACCTGTGTTGATGTTGTACCGTCACCAAAACTCCACAGATATGTTTGTGCACCTATCGACTGGTCATTGAATTGTACTGTGACGGGATAAGAGCAACTTATTGTAGGTGTCGCATTATAAATGGGTTTCGGAGGTTTAACATAAATATAGTCGAGCTTTTTCATTGAGTCGGCGCAACCATTATGGTATGCGACCAGAGTTACATCAAAGTAACCTGTGTCAGCGTAAGTATGAACAGGATTTTGTAAATCTGAAGTCGCATGGTCGCCAAAATCCCAATGCCATTGATTAACAAAGCTGCTTGAAGAATCATAAAAGTGAACTGTAAATTTATGGCATCCATAAAGAGTATCTGCACCAAAATTTACAAACGGATGCTGGCCAACACCAACGGTATCAGTTACAGTATTAGAACAACCGGTTTGGTCACTAACTGTTAATGTAACAATAAATAAACCTGTATCAGGGTAATTATGATTCGGATTATGAAGATTTGAAACAGGTGTTCCATCGCCAAAATTCCAACTCCAACCGGTAATTGGGTTGACAGAAACAGTTGAATCAGTGAAATTTACAGGAAGTGGTTTGCATCCTGAATGCGGACTTGCAATAATATGCGGTAAAGGTGGAGAAACTATAATATAATCAGGTTTGGTAAGAGTTACTGTGCAACCATGATTATCAACAATTGTTAAAGTTACATCAAAATAACCCTCATTTGTATAAGTATGTGAAGGGTTTTGACCTGTGCCTGATGTGCTGTCGCCAAAATTCCATTGCCAGCTGACAGCTCCTGGTGCAGCTGATGTGAAATTAACGTTAAGAGGTGGATGACATGCAAAAGTATTATTAGCCGTAAAATTTATTGTAGGAGGATTATATACATGAACATAATTTGTTAATATTAGCGTATCACTACAACCATTAGCATTGGAAGATATTAGCCTTACTGTATATGTTCCGGCCGAACTGTAAGTGTGATTTGGATTTTGAATATTTGAAGTTCCCCCGTCACCAAAAGTCCATTCCCATGAGTTTGCCGATGATGATGATTGATCGGTAAAACTTACATCTAAGGGAGTACAACCTGAAATGGGATTTGCAATAAAATTAGCAATAAATGGATGTGTTTGAACATTAACTGTATGCATAGTTGTATCAGCACAACCGTTTTGATTAGCAATAACCTGAACGTTGTAACTGCCGGCACTATTATAATTATGTGAAGGTGATGTTTGTGTTGATGTTCCTCCATCTCCGAAATTCCAAACAAAACTGCATCCGGGAGGAGTGGTAGTATTGGTAAATTGAACATTTACCGGTGGATTACAGGTGTAAGAATAATTTGATGTAAAATTAGCATTTGGCTTATTCCCTGTCACAATATAATTTGCTTTTACTTTGTTACTGCTACAGCTATTACCATCAGTAACAGAAAGTGTGACCTGAAAACTACCAGCAGTATTATAGGTATGAGAAGGATTTTGTTGATTTGAATTTGAGCCGTCGCCAAAATCCCATAGCCAGGTGGTTATAGCTGCATCTCCTAAAGTGGTGGTATTTGTAAAATGTACATTTAGTGGTACACAGCCAACAAGGGGATTAGCTGTAAAATCAGGAGACGGCAAATGGTAAACATGAATGTAAGCAGTCTTGGTAATAGTATTTGAACCATTATTATTAGTAGCCGTCAGCTTTACAGTATAAGTTCCGGGATTATTATAAGAATGAATAGGGTTTTTAACAAGTGCCGTCTGACCATCACCGAACTCCCAAAACCATCCTGTAGGTATATTGGTGGATAAATCAGTAAAACTTACAACCAAAGTACCGCATCCACTTGTCTGGTTAGCCGAAAAGTTAGCCACCGGAGGCTGTGCTTCCGAAATGATAGATATAAATAAAAGAAAAATTAAAAAGAGTTTTTTCACTTCCTCAGATCATTTGCTTTTACCAGACAAACTTGAATAAAAAATGGTTGTTCAAATTTATAAAAAATATTGATGTTGCATAACCATGACTTTTATTTTTTCAACAATTGCAGGATAACTGTTTAAATGGTATTTTTGCAAAAAAAAGTTCATGTCGCTATTTGAAATAATACTTATTGCTATTGGTTTGGCAATGGATTGCTTTGCTGTTTCCATTGCAATAGGATGTGTAAGTTGTAAAGTTAATATTTCGAAAATTCTTAAAATTTCCTTCTTTTTTGGATTATTTCAGGCAATTATGCCGATTATTGGATATTTTCTTGGATATTCATTTAAAAATTATATTTCGGCATTTGATCATTGGCTTGCATTTGGAATACTTGGTTTTATTGGCGGAAAAATGATTTTCGAAGCAATATTTTCTAAGGAAAAGAAAGGATTGGATACAGATAAATTAATTGTACTTATTTCATTATCAATTGCCACAAGTATTGATGCTTTTATTGTCGGAATGAGCTTCGCTTTTTTAAAGGTTAATATTATTTTAGCTGTTGTTTTAATTGGAGTAATAACATTTGTTATTACGATTATTGGCTCATATTTCGGAAAAAGATTAAATTTACATCTTGGCAAATGGGCTGAGATATTTGGCGGACTGGTTTTAATCGGCATTGGAACAAAAGTACTAATCGAACATTTAACAGCTTAAATTTTTTGATATGATAAGAATCACAAAAGAATTCAATATCGAAATGGCTCATGCCCTTTATGGTTATGATGGGCTGTGTAAAAATATTCATGGTCATACCTATTATCTCTATGTTACAGTTGCCGGAATACCTGAAAATGACGTTTCTTCACCTAAATATGGAATGGTGATGGATTTCGGTGATCTTAAAAAAATCGTAAAGTCAGCAATAATTGATCAACTTGACCATGCCTTAGTTGTAAATGGAAACTCACCTCATAAAGAAATAAAGAATATTGATCTTCCTGGTTTTGACAAGGTTGTTCTTGTGAATTATCAGCCTACTTGTGAGAATTTGCTGATAGATTTTGCCGGTAGGTTAAAAGGATTATTGCCAAAAAATATAAAGCTTTTTAGTCTGAAACTTTGCGAAACAGTTACTTCTTCTGCTGAATGGTTTGCTGAAGATAACTGATTCCTAAAGATTTACTTTATTGATCATAAAAAGAGAATGTTAAATTATTTACACAAGAAGTTTATTGTTATTGCTGATATTTCATCCCGGAAGCCGATTGAAATTTTTTTTGGTGATGGTCTGCCGGATATGCATTCTGAAATTTTTGCCGAAGCTCAAAAGATTTGGAAAAAGTCAGGTAAAGCCATTTTATGCAATGGTGGCGGAAGATTCAGTGTAATTGATAATTATATAGTGTTTTACGGTGCTTCTCAGGCATTTGGAAGGTTTGAAAATTCTGTTGTTGAACAACTAGCTAAAAAAGATCCTTTGTTCTCAGATGCAAAATACACAATAATTTGTAAAGCCGGCAGTGAAGATCCATGGCAAATTATTGAAGAAAATTCGTAGCTTCTTCAGGAAAATTCCTTATGCATCAGGAATAAACCATCTCAATAAAACTCCTTACAGCGCTCAGGGTTCTTGCCTTTGCCTCGATATATCCCATGTGACCTACGCCATCAAGTAGTACTAATGTCGAATCTTTTGGCATTGCTGCCTGCTCCAATATTTTTTGATACGGAACTCTTATGTCCTGCTTTCCTGCAATGAAAAGATAAGGTATATCTAGTTCCTGAAGAACATGAGTTTTATCTTCTCTTATTTTCATACCTTCCAGTGAGGCAATTATTGCCTGCTTTGATATTTTTTTTGAGTCTTCAATTAGTTCTTCAATTTGAATACAATACAAATCCTTGTTCTCCTGAGCAAAAAGGTCAGGTATGAAGTTTAAAAAAAAGTCATAATGGTCATTTCTGACTATTTCTACTGTCCTTTCTCTGTTAATTTTTACCTCAGGGGTATCAGCATAAGCAGTAGAATGAAATAAACCAAGCCCTAACAACATATCTGGAAATTTTTCTGCAAATGCCAGCTCTGCATATCCACCCATTGAATGCCCAATCATAACACATTTGTTTATCTTAAGCTCATCAAGCACTGCTTTAACAATATCGGCAATCATTTTCATGTCATGAACAACGCCAACGCAATCACTTTCACCATGACCGGGCAAATCAATAGTAATAATCTTGTGATTTTTTGAAAGCTCATTAGCAAAATGATACCATATTTTCAATGATTCTGAAAATCCATGTAATAATACAACCGCAGGTCCTTTTCCTGAACAGTTATAATGAATCCAGCTTTTCTCAAATAAAATCTTCATAATTTCAAATTTTGTAAAGCAAAATTATTATAAATTTATTTTAAATTAATACTTTTGAAGCCAAAGTTGGTAAATGTTTTACAGAAGAAAGAAATATGTGAGCTCAGGTTCTCTTTCGATGCAATCATGGCGAAGGTTCAGGAAAAACCGCATCGCAATGATTTCATTTTTTTTCCTCTTAATTTTATTTTTGATTTCTGTTTTAGGATATTTGATAACACCAGACCAAACTCCATATTCTAATGAGCAGTGCCTTGAAATATCTGCAAGAAAGCCCGGATTTAAAGTTAAGGTACTAAAAGTCAGAAAAAACGAAAATGAGGCTAACAGTGGTTTCTTTAAAACAATGTTCTGGGGTAAAAAAGATATTTATTCAAATATTCCGATTTACAAATATCATTTCGATAAACAGAATATTATTATTGAAGAATATACCGGTCTTAACCCCAATGATGGCGAAATAAAATCAATTAATATCGCTGATGTTGTTTATGCTCTAAAAAATGATAATGTTGACTATAGCGGAAATAATTTAACTTTCAATATTTTGGATGGTAAGGTAATTACTAAAACTATTTCTGAGCTTCAAAATACTATTACTGAAAATCAAATAATTACAAAAACCTTCATGCTTGGCACTGACAGATACGGTCGTGATTTATTAAGTCAACTCATGATTGGGACCAGAGTTAGCCTTTCTGTTGGGTTTATTTCTGTCTTTATATCTCTGCTGATTGGGATTTTTCTTGGAGCTGTGGCAGGTTTTTTCCGTGGTTGGGTTGATAATATTATTGTTTGGTTTATTAATGTTGTATGGTCAATACCGACTTTACTTCTTGTTATTGCAATTACATTTGCTTTGGGTAAAGGTTTCTGGCAGGTTTTTATTGCAGTTGGACTTACAATGTGGGTTGAAGTTGCAAGAGTTGTTCGTGGGCAGATACTTGGAATTAGGGAAAAGGAATTTGTCGAAGCG
>CAZELC010000002.1:0-32233 GCA_964512865.1 uncultured Bacteroidales bacterium | reverse complement strand
CAATTAATCATCTTAAATTTGCTCTCGCATGTTAATAGCACAACGGGTAAATAATCTTTAAAAAATAGAACTTGAATTTTAAAAATACTATCGATACGTCAGCATGCAAACCACGCCGGACTTCAAATTATGCATTTCAAAAACTAATTCCACGTAATTTTCAGTGAAGCTTTAAAAGCAGCATTGTCGATAGGCTTTTCGAAAGAATAATAACCATATCTGTAAAATGCACCACCGCCGACACCAAAATAAAAAAGATTTAAAATATTAACTCTCAGAATATTATCAATTATTAATCCTGCTTCATAATAGCCGCTTTCCAGAGTTTTAAATTCAATTCCCTTATGAAGTAAAGGATTTGCAAGAGTTCCAAAGGCGATATTGTTAACTATCTTAAATTCGGGTTTAAACCGCTTTGCTTCAAATAATAATCTTTCAAAATTGTGAGTAAAAAATACATATACAAATTTATCCGACAAAAATTCATTTACACCCATTGTTTGAAAGGTCCCATTCATTACAACCTGAAATGTTTTATTATTGCTTCCCTTTCCGTTGTATAACCTACTGTATGGAATATTCTGCCATATATAGCCACCTTCAGCTGAAATTGTAGTAGTTCCAAGCCCTTTAATTCTGAAATTTTTTTCAATACATGCTTCAATGCGGTCAAAATCAAACTGTCCGCCTAACAAATTTTTAAAACCATGGGTATAAGTAAGATAAAAAACCGGATATTGATATTCAGCAGCAGTAAATGACAGCCTTCTGCCAAATGCAGTTTTAAGCCTTTCCTTAAATGCGAATTTCAATCCTAATGTTGCTTCGGTAAATGTAAAATCTTTCAGAATCTGATTATTCTCAATATTGTACACAAAGCCATAATCATACAATGGTTTCACGTAGCTGTTGTCAAAACTCAAATACATATCTGTGTATTTGAATGGTCTGAATGCAAATACGGCTTCTTTTTTCTCAACAGCATCAAACCTTGATTGCATATATCCAAACCAGTAATTTGAAAAACCCTTCCTGTAAAAATCAGTATTTCCCGGTGATTCATAATCATAATTATAGGATAATTTAAGGTATAAATCTCTGGTTTTATTAAAGTTAAGTTGCATATCACCACCGTATTTAAGAGTTTTATCTTTAAAGCCATATCCAAAATAACCGCCCAAATAAACCCACCTTGTAATTTTATCATTTGTCCTTGCGCCAAAACCAAGTCTTACGCCTTCAATATCATTATAGCTAAAAATATCTTCAATAGAAATATTTACCGGTCCCAAAGGAAGAAATCCATCCATAAGCTCACTTGCCGCTCGTTGCAAATAATCAAATTTATATCTTTTTCCCAGTTTATCGATAACGGTATAAGTTGTTCTTTCCTTGCTGTTTAAAGTGTCATTGCGGTATTTATTCCAGAAATTATCATCTCTGACACCTGCTGAGTCAGAAAGTTTAACACGTTCCATTGGGAAATCGCTGTTTTTTATATCAGGTTCAAGTTTAACATTACTGATATAGCTTCTCCCTCTAAGCACCATACCAATTTTTTCTGTAGGATATTTTGGAAGAATCCAGTCATAGTTTAGTTGTGAAGGAAACCATTGACGGTTTTCGATTAACTCATATTTTTGTTGAATTTTAATAATCCATAAACCTTGCTCATCAGGCTCTGCGATTACATTTTGAACAGCATAACCATTTGTATTAATGTATAATAAGCCTTTTAATGCATTGAATTTTTTCCGTTCCTTTGGTTCGAATGAAATTATATAAACAGAATCAACTCCCTGATATAGCGTATCTTCAATAACAAACTCATATCGGTGAAAACTTCCTGCACTTAACGGATTTATATAATCTTTTTCTCCTGTAAGTGAAAGCCTGAAAAAATCCTGATAAAATGAAAACGGCTGGATATCTGTAGCTAATGATGAAAAATTAGGGTTTTTAAAACCTGACACACGAGTTCCTATAACTTTTTCAAAACTTTTATCGGGATTCATATATATTCTTTGTGAAAAGGATTCAATCAACATTGCATGTTGCTTTTCAGATAGCTCTTTTATTTTAATATACGTTGAATCTTTTCGTCCATTTAGATTTGTATTGCTGTCGATAAAGTACTTTTCATTAGGTAAATATTCAGCTGTAAGCTTGCTGTAACAATCATATTTAAAAGACTTTATCTTCTCAGGGTTATTTATAGGTTTGTTTTCTATTACCTTTCTGATTATTTTATGTGCCGGGTTTTCGGCAGGGAAAATGACAACTTCAGAAAGTTCAATATTTTTCTTTTGAAGGCAAATTACCAGATTGTTGTTTTTTTCAGGTAAAAAGAACTTTTTGGTATTATAGCCAATATAGCTAAGTTTCAGAAAACAAACCTTTTGCGGTGATTGGAGATGAAATTTCCCGTCAATATCTGTCATTCCGCCATTTTTCTGATCGTTAATAATTATGTTTACAAAAGCCAGAGGTTGTTTAGTAACTGAATCGACTATTTTTCCAATGACATGAAACTGGCTTTTTAGAAAAAGCGGCAGAAGTAAGAAGATAAAAAAGAAAATCAGCTGAATTCTCCGGCTATTCATCACAGGAAATTATGATTGCAAAATAACAACAAATTTTATTTTTCGATAATAATTAGGGAATTTTTATTAATTTTGCAGAGCAAACAAAAACAAAACAAAATGTCAGATTCCGGACCAAAGGTAAATATTTTTTCAGGCAGGGCAACCAGATATTTAGCCGATAAGATTGCTCAAAGTTATGGACAGGAACTTGGTAATGTGCAGATTGCCTGTTTCAGTGATGGTGAATTTCAGCCTTCATTTGAGGATACAGTCAGAGGTAGTGAGCTTTTTCTTGTCCAGTCGACTTTTGCTCCCGCAGAAAACCTTCTCGAGCTTTTAATGATGGTTGATGCTGCTAAAAGAGCTTCTGCCCGTCATATAATTGCCGTAATCCCATATTTCGGGTTTGCCCGTCAGGATAGGAAAGACAAACCAAGGGTTCCAATTGGAGCAAAACTTATTGCAAATCTGTTAAAAGCAGCCGGTATTGACAGACTTATTACCATGGATTTACATGCAGATCAAATTCAGGGATTTTTTGATATCCCGGTTGACCACATGTATGCATCTTCCATTTTCATTCCTTATCTTCAAAGCCTTAAACTCGAAAATTTGGCTATGTCTTCACCTGATACAGGAGGAACCAGAAGAGCAGGAACTTATGCAAAATTTCTGGAAGCTGACCTGGTAATTGGATTTAAGCAAAGACCAAAACCGAATATGGTTGGAAATATGGTTCTTATTGGTGATGTTGAGGGAAAAAATGTGGTAATGGTTGATGATATTATTGATACCGGAGGAACAATAGCTAAGGCAGCAAACCTTATCAAAGAAAAAGGTGCTGCAAGCGTGAGGGCAATGTGCACTCATCCTATTCTTTCAGGAAATGCAATACAAAGAATAGAAGACTCAGCGCTTACTGAACTTATAGTTACCGACACAATACCACTCAGAAAAGAAAGTCCGAAAATCAAAGTTCTTTCAACAGCAGATCTTTTTGCCAGTGTTATTGATAAAGTCGTTTCATGTGAGTCAATTAGCCACCATTTTAAGTTTATGGCAATGCTTTAACAAAGAAATTTTTAGTTCATTACATATATTAATTTAATTTTATCATTATGAGAATAGTATCTATGAGCGGCTCTCTAAGAGAGAGCGTAGGGAAAAAAGATGCAAAAAAACACCGTAAATTAGGTGAAGTTCCTTGTGTGCTTTATGGTGGAAAAGAACAGATTCACTTTGCAACGGATGCAAAAGCATTTAAAAAAATCGTTTTCACTCCTGAAGTTTGCTTTGTTAAGGTCAGTCTTGACGGAAAAGAAATTGACGCAATCTTACAAGACATTCAGTATCATCCTGTTACAGACAACATTTTACATGCGGATTTTCTGGAACTTGTTCCGGGGAAAGCTATTATTATGAATGTTCCTGTTAGAACTGAAGGAGTTGCGCCAGGGATTTTAAAAGGTGGAAAATTAATTCAGAAATACAGAAAATTAAAGGTAAAAGCATTACCTGAAAAAATGCCGGAATTCATACTTGTGAATATAAACAGTTTGGAAATTGGTGTTTCAATTAAAGTATCAGAGCTTGGAAATGAGAATTATACAATTCTTGATCATCCAAATTCAGTTGTAATTACTGTAAGAGTTACAAGAGCAACTGAAGAAGCTGCTCCCGGAGCAACTGAAGAAGCTGCCAAAGCTGCTGAACCAGCTAAATAATTAAATATCAAAATAATACAGACCTCAAAGGTTGTTAACCTTTGAGGTCTTATTTTTATATAATGAAATATCTTATAGCATGTTTGGGAAATATAGGCTCTGAATATGCCAATACAAGGCATAATCTGGGATTTATGGCTGCAGATGCAATTGCAAAGTCTCTTGATGGGAAATTTACTACAGAAAGATATGGCGATATTGCAACAGTTAAATTCAGAGGTAGAACACTGATAATACTTAAACCTTCCACATACATGAATTTAAGCGGAAAAGCTGTAAAATATTGGCTTAATAAAGAAAATATTCCTTTTGAGAATTTATTGGTTATTTATGATGATATTGCATTGCCTCTTGGTGCAATAAGAATCAAAAAGCAAGGCAGCGAAGGCGGTCATAATGGCATGGAAGATATTATATATCAGCTCGAAACAAATGAATTTCCTAGACTGAGATTCGGTATAGGAAACAATTTTGCCAAAGGTCATCAGGTTGATTATGTTCTGAGTAAATTTACTTCCGAAGAAGAGAAGACAGTACTTCCACGAATTGAGAAAGTTGTTGAGGCCGTGAAAACTTTTGTGTTTTCAGGAATAGAAATTACAATGACTACCTATAATAAAAAATAATTTTAAAAATTAGTTTTTATCTTTTCAGAAACCACCGCAGAAATTTTATCAATACCAACCCTTTCCTGTTTCATAGTATCGCGTTCACGAATTGTAACAGTATTATCTTCAAGAGATTGATTATCTATCGTAACACAGAATGGTGTTCCTATTGCATCCTGACGACGATAACGACGACCGATTGCATCTTTTTCGTCGTACTGGCACATATAGTCAAGTTTAAGGATATCCATTATTTCACGAGCTTTTTCCGGCATTCCATCTTTTTTTACTAATGGCAGAACAGCTACTTTTATTGGCGCCAGAACAGGAGGAATGCTTAAAAGTTCTCTTGTTGATCCATCTTCTAGTTTTTCCTCTTTATAAGCATTGCTTATTACTGCAAGGAAAGTGCGGTCAACGCCAATTGAAGTTTCAACAACATAAGGAACATAACTTTCATTAGCTTCCGGGTCAAAATACTGAAGTTTTTTTCCGGAATACTTCTGGTGAGCATTAAGGTCAAAATCTGTACGTGAATGAATTCCTTCAAGTTCCTTAAAACCAAACGGAAATTCAAATTCTATATCAGATGCTGCATTTGCATAATGTGCCAGCTTTTCGTGCGGATGGAAACGGTATTTTTCTCTTGGAATACCGAGCGACAAATGCCATTTCAATCTTTCTTCCTTCCAGTACTCATACCATTTGAGTTCTTCGCCCGGCTTGACAAAAAACTGCATTTCCATCTGTTCGAATTCACGCATACGGAAAATAAACTGACGGGCAACGATTTCGTTACGGAAGGCTTTACCTATCTGAGCAATACCAAATGGAATTTTCATTCTGCCCGTTTTCTGAACATTTAGATAATTGACAAAAATCCCCTGAGCAGTTTCCGGACGCAGATAAAGAACATTTGAATCTTCTGTGACTGAGCCCATCTGAGTTGAGAACATAAGATTAAACTGCCTAACCTCTGTCCAGTTTCGCGAGCCTGAAACAGGACAAACAATTGCCAACTCTTCGATAAGTGATTTTATTCCGGCTAACTCACCGGCATCAAGCATTTTATAAAAACGGTTTTTTATATCATCAATTTTCTGCTGATACTCAACAACTCGCTGATTTGTTGTAACAAATTGCTGTTCATCAAATGATTCACCAAAACGTTGCCTTGCTTTGCCAACCTCTTTTTGAATTTTATCTTCAATTTTGGCGATATGATCTTCCACAAGAACATCAGCACGATAGCGTTTTTTGGAATCCTTATTATCAATTAACGGGTCGTTAAAAGCATCAACATGGCCGGAAGCTTTCCAAATTGTAGGGTGCATAAATATCGCTGAATCAATACCTACAATATTTTCATGTGATTGTACCATTGATTTCCACCAGTAGTTTTTGATATTGTTTTTAAGTTCAACTCCATACTGACCATAATCGTAAACGGCAGAAAGTCCGTCATAAATTTCACTAGATGGAAAAATATAGCCATACTCTTTTGTATGGGCGATTATCTTTTTGAAAAGTTCTTCGTTGTTTGCCATATTATTGTTTATTGATACTCAATTTAATACTTAACTCATTCAGCTGCTGGTCGCTTATTGTTGAAGGCGAATCGATCATAATATCTCTTGCTGAATTATTTTTGGGGAAAGCTATATAATCTCTGATGGAATCCGAACCTCCGAAAACAGCACAAAATCTGTCGAATCCAAAAGCAATTCCACCATGCGGCGGAGCACCAAATTCAAATGCATTCATAAGAAAGCCGAACTGTTTTTGAGCTTCTTCATCGCTAAAACCTAAAAGCGATAACATCCGTTTTTGCATTTCCTTCTTGAATATTCTTATCGAACCACCGCCAATCTCAACACCATTAATTACAAGGTCGTAAGCATTTGCTCTTACATCGGCGGGTGATGTGTCAATCAATTGAATATCTTCCGGTTTTGGAGCAGTAAAAGGATGATGTTTTGCATAAAACCGCTGTGTTTCCTCATCCCATTCAAGCAATGGAAAATCAACAACCCACAAAGGTTTGTAATCTTCACTCTTTCTTAAGCCAAGACGATTTCCCATTTCAAGACGTAATTCACAAAGAGCTTTTTGTGTTTTCTCTTTTTTGCCGGCCATCACAAATAAAAGATCACCTGGTCGTGTATCAGTTAATGCGGCCCATTTTTTTAGTTCTGTTTCATCATAAAATTTATCTACAGAAGATTTTAAAGTCCCATCAGAATTATATCTCATATAAACCAATCCTGTAGCTCCGATCTGAGGTTTTCTAACAAACTCGGTAAGTTCATCAAGTTGCTTTCTGGTATAGTCAGCGCATCCCTGAGCAACAATACCCAAAACTATTTCAGCATCATCAAAAACTTTAAATCCTTTATTTTTTACAATATTGTTCAATTCCTTGAATTCCATTCCAAAACGAATATCAGGTTTATCGCTTCCATAATATCTCATCGCATCAGCATACGACATTCTTGGAAAATCATCTACATGAATGCCTTTAACGTTTTTGAACAAATGTTTTGCAAGTCCTTCAAATGTATTCAGTATGTCTTCCTGAGTAATGAATGACATTTCACAATCGATCTGAGTAAACTCAGGCTGGCGGTCGGCGCGTAAATCTTCATCTCTAAAACACCTGACAATCTGATAATAACGATCGTAACCGGCAACCATTAAAAGCTGTTTAAATGTTTGTGGCGATTGCGGTAAAGCATAAAATTCTCCCGGATTAACTCTTGATGGCACAACGAAATCTCTTGCTCCTTCCGGTGTAGATTTAATCAGATAAGGTGTTTCAACTTCAATAAAATCAATGGAGTTCAGATAATTTCTGGTCTCAAAAGCCATTTTATGACGAAGTTCAAGGTTTGACTTGTTGATATTTCTTCTCAAGTCAAGATATCTGTATTTCATACGGAGTTCATCACCACCATCGGTTTCGTCCTCAATAGTAAAAGGTGGTATTTTGGATTCATTAAGAATTTCAAATGAATCAGCAATAATTTCTATTTCACCGGTAGGAATTTTGGTGTTTTTGTTACTTCTTTCCTCAACTATTCCGGATGCCGAAATGACGAATTCACGGTTAAGTTCAACCGCTTTAGCACATAGTTCAGCATTTATTTGCCTGTTAAAAACAAGTTGTGTAATGCCATATCTGTCGCGAAGGTCAATAAATATCATTCCTCCGAATTCCCTTGTCCTCTGTACCCATCCGCAGAGTGTAACTTTTTTGCCTTTATCGATTATGCGGAGCTCTCCGCAGGTATTGGTTCTTAACATAAAATAAATTTTTTACGAAAGTACAAAATTTTCAGGTTTTCTTTAATGAAAGTTACTCTATAACCAAAAAACAGAAAGGTAATAAAAAGAGGCTGTATCAAATTAGTAAAGTTATCTGTGAATCTCCGCGAACTTTTCCGCGAACTCTGTGTTTCAATATATTATAAATTCACTGTATAATAAACTAAGTGAAAATATCAATAAATGGAGATGAAACTCTTCTTATAATAGATTACAGATTATTCTTTTACAATTTTCTTAACAATAATCTCTTTACCGGTATCAATCTTTACCATATAAACACCTTTTGCAAAACCTGCTACCGAAATAACTTTTTTATCCTTCATTTCTCCATTGTAAACAATTTGTCCGATAATATTTGAAATCTTGATAGTTGATAACTGCGAACCATCATTTATTTCAATAACTAACTCATCTGAAACAGGGTTTGGATAAACTTTAATCAGATTATTAGTTTCTATATTTTCTATTCCTAAACCTGAAATTGTTATTGAATTTGACTGGTTTGACTCACATCCGTTTTGTGTAACTTTTACATAATAAGTGCCATTGGCAGTAACTGTATAATTTTGATAAACAGCACCACCAATTAAACCGGTTTGATTATACCATTGGTTGCCGCTTGTTGCGCTTGAATGTAAAACATTACCATTCTGTGTAATTGTTGGTGTTGCCGGCACAGAAACGCTGTTTAAAGTAACACTGTTAGTGGCAAGCGAAGTACAACCTTCAGAATTCGTAACTGAAAAAGTATAAGTTCCTGCTGGAATTCCTGTTAATGTTTTTGTTGTACCTGTTCCTGTTGTGGTTACGCTGCCAGGATTTCTGGTTATCGTCCATGTACCGCTTGACGGTAATCCGTTTAAAACCACGCTGCCAGTTGACACTGTACACGTTGGTTGTGTAACTGTTCCCACAGTAGGAGTCGAAGGAGCAGTGCAGCCTCCGCAAACCATTGGTGAAACCCATATTGCCGAATAAAGTGAATTACCTGACAAGCTTGGAAATGAAGCCCAGTTTGATCCGTTTTTCAAAAACCCAGAGTTTACATTATTGGTTCTGGTAACAGCCTGAGCAACTGAAAAAGTATCAGCAGGTGAATTATAATATATCTGGTAGCCTACATAAACATCTGTTCCTGTAAATGCAACCGGATTATCAAACTGTATATAATTATAATCATAAGGTGTAAGTGCGGTTATTGCAACGTCTTTTGATCCTAAAACAGTTCCGGGAGTTGTTCCACCTCCGGCGTAAACTTTAAAAGTAACTTTATGATTTCCACCTGTTCCACCACTGACTGCATCTGCGACATAAACTTGCAAACCGTTAATACTATTAACTGTCATACCTGTATAATATTCAGCAAATTCGGCAATTGAATAGGAATTATGACCTGTCCATGTACCCCATTGTCCTGTACCAAAACCATAAAGAGTAAGGTCTTCTGTATCTAAAATATTCGACAAAGTATCGCAGGTGCCGCCACCGGAATTAGTAACATTTATAGTAGCGGTGTATGTATCACTGTTTGTACCATTGCTTGCAGTTAATGTTACAGTGTAATTTCCTGCAGCAGTAAAATTATGAGTTTGTGTTGCTGTAGTTGTTACTGTAGTATTTGAGGTGCCGTCTCCCCATGCCCATATATATGAATTTGGAGTAGGATTTCCTGTTGAAGTATTTGTAAACTGAACAGTTAAAGGAGCAACTCCGGAAGTTACCGATGGAGTGAAAAATGCTGTAACACCCGTTGTTGGTGCTACACAATTCAATGCTGCCTGTGCATCAATAATTCCTTTTCCTGTTGCAATAGTATGTGAACCGCTTGCCAGAGTCTGTGAAGTTGACTGAAGACAGCTTAATATCTGAGCAGGTGTTAATGTTGAATTTCTCGAAAGCATCAATGCACAAAGACTTGCTGTTATAGGACAAGACATTGATGTTCCCTGCATTACATCATAATAATTACTCGTACCAGTTATAGGATTTTGAGAACTAAGCACGTATGCTGTAACCAAATTGTGGCAGTATGTTGTACTTAATTCTGACATACCATAAGTTTCTCCTCCATTCATATATCCGCCGGGAGCAGCAATATCTACCCATGTTCCATATTCGGAAAAGGTCGCCAGTTTTTTATCTTCATTTGTTGCAGCAACAGAAATCACATTGGGATAACCGGCAGGGTAAACCACGGCATTTGTATTTCCGGGATCTTCGCCGCCATCACCGTTATTGCCTGCTGAAGCAACGAAAGTTACACCATAATTGGTAACTGCCGAATTTATCAGTGCTTGGTCAGTGCTTGATGATGTATAACCTCCAAGTGATAAGCTTATAACTTTGCATCCCTGATTAACGCACCAATTTATTCCATTATTAATATAAGTGTTATACATTCCCGAACCGTCATCGGCTCTTGCGGCATAAAGCTGCACACCGCTAGCCTGGCTTCCATCGCCACCGGCTAATGAACAAACACCAACACCATTATTATTAATTGCAGCAATATTACCGGCACAATGAGTTCCGTGCGACCATTCGTAAGGCGTAATATTACTTGGATAAGAACCTGTCTGGCTTATTGATGTCGGCGGAGCAGAATTACCCGCAACCTGAGTTGTTGCATTATATTGATGATTTGTTGGAATATTCAGGTCTGGATGGCTTCCCCAAATAGCATTGTCTACAATACCAACTTTTACAGTATTTACTCCTTTTTGTATATCCCATGCAAGGCTGGCTTTAACCTGATCTAAATGCCAGTTCCAGTTGAAGCCGGCTGAAGTTAATGCATAATACGGATCATTTGGTGTCCATAAAGGATATCTGCGCGGACATTTTTCAGCATACTCAATAATATCAATCTTTTGTAAGTCAGCAATAATACTGTTAATATTTTCAAAATCAGAAAATTCAAGAAGAAAGATTCTCAAAATTTTGGGGTCTTTTGCAATATCATAAGGTCTTGATAATTTTTTAATTACATATTTTGTGTTTATTTCATTAAGAAATGCAAACTGGCTTATATCAAAAGTTTTATCCTCATTAATATTATATTTCAGGAAAACATTGTCCTTAATTTTAAAATGTATCGCGCCATCTTTAAAATCTTTTTCAAAAGTTTGGGCGTTAGTAAAATAAGCCGTTAAGACAAAGCATAAAATTGCTAAATTTACTTTAAATAGTCGACAAAAAATATTCATAAAAATGATGTTTAGATTATATTTATGATGTAAAATTAAAAAATTTAGTTTGAATTATTTTAACATTTTGTTAAAAATTCATGAAAATAATTTTATGATAATAAGGATAAATGCTAATATTGTTAAAATTTATCGTGATGTTGAGTGTTTTTTCAGATGAATATTTTATGAAAGAAGCTTTTAAAGAAGCTCAAAAAGCTTTTGAAAAAGACGAAGTTCCTATTGGAGCTGTTATTGTTTGCCGGAATAAAATTATTGCCAGAGCTCACAACCTTACCGAACAATTGAACGACACTACTGCCCATGCAGAAATGCAGGCAATTACGGCAGCTACAAATTATCTGGGAGCTAAATATCTCAATGATTGTATAATTTACATCACCCTCGAACCTTGCGTTATGTGTGCCGGAGCACTTTACTGGTCGCAAATTGGAAAAATTGTTTTCGCTGCTAAAGATGAGAAAAAAGGATATTCCTTTGTAAGCCAAAGAATATTACATCCAAAAACAGAAGTAATATCCGGAATTCTCGAAAAGGAATCTTCAGAAATAATCAAAGAATTTTTTAAAAAGAAAAGATAATTTATATGAAAAAAATAATCACGTATAACTTAAATGGTATTAGAGCAGCCGTAGGAAAAGGACTTCTCCAATGGATAAAGGAAGTTGACCCGGATATTATGTGTTTTCAGGAAACAAAGGCACAGCCTGAACAGATTCCCGTCCTTGATTTTGAAGGTATGGGATATAAAAATTATTGGTACTCAGCAGTAAAAAAAGGTTATAGTGGTGTTGGACTTATCACTAAAAAAGAACCTGATAATATTATTTATGGAATGGGAATTAAAAAATACGACGACGAAGGTCGTACGATAAGAGCCGATTTTGGTGATATATCAGTTATTAGTGTTTATCATCCTTCGGGTTCAAGTGGAGAAGAACGACAGGCATTTAAGATGATATGGCTGGAAGACTTTCTTCAATATATAAATGAGTTGAAAAAAACACGTACCAAACTAATTATTTGTGGCGATTTCAATATATGCCATAAACCCATAGACATTCACGACCCAAAAGGAAACGCCAATAATTCCGGATTTCTGCCTGAAGAAAGAGAATGGATAACAAAGTTTCTCGAAAGCGGATTTATCGACACTTTTCGTGTTTTCAATCAGGAACCTAAACAGTATACTTGGTGGAGTTATAGATTCAATGCAAGAAGCCAGAATAAAGGATGGCGCATTGATTATAATATGGCTACGAGTAATTTGGCCAAAATTTTAAAAAGCTCTAAAATAATTCCGGAAGCCATACATTCTGACCATTGTCCTGTACTTCTTGAAGCAGACTTTTAACAACCGGGTGTTAGTATTATTTTTTCCAAATCCTTATAACAACTATTAGTAGTTGTAATTTTGGTAATTATCAAAATTATACAACTATGAAAATCAGGTTATTAAACTCAGGTGTTTTTGTATTGATTCTTTTATTGTCGCTTTCCTCCTGTGTTACAATGAAGAAATATCAAGAGCTTGAAGCCACAAGAAAAAAATGTGATGAAGAAAATTCCACGCTTAAAAATCATAATATGGAATTAAGCACCAAAACTAATGAACTTAATGCTTTGATTGAAAAGCTAAATAAACAAAACAGTGATCTCAGCGCAAATAATAAGGAACTTGCGGAAAAATATCAGGAACTCAGCGACCAATTCACAAAACTGAAAATATCGTATGATACTATTTTACAAAAAAACAAAGAGCTGATGTTTGGAAAAAGTACTGAAACTAAAAAAATTCTCGCCGAACTGCATAAAACACAGGAAGAACTTGTAAAAAGAGAAGATTCACTTAAAAAAGTTGCCGACCTGCTTGCCATTAAACAAAAAAATCTGCAAACTGCCGAAAAAGAACTTGCCGATAAACAGGCAAAATTAGCAGAACTTCAGTCAATACTTGCAAAAAAAGACTCAATTGTTAAAGCTCTTAAAACCAAAGTTCAAAATGCATTGCTTGGTTTCGAAAATAAAGGATTAACAATAAAGCAAAAAAACGGTAAAGTATATGTTTCAATGGATGAAACACTTTTATTTGCATCAGGAAGCTTTGAAGTGGCTGCAAACGGTGTAGAAGCACTTAAAAAACTTGCCAAGGTTTTGGAATCAAACCCTGATATTAATATTACTGTGGAAGGTCATACAGATAACGTTCCCTACAAAGGCACAGGTCAAATTCTTGATAACTGGGATTTGAGCGTAATGAGAGCAAATGCTGTCACAAAAATACTTCTTAAAAACAGCACAATAAAACCTGCAAGAATTACCTCCGCTGGAAGAAGTGAATATGTTCCTGTTGAAGCCGCCAATACCAAAGAAGCCCGCGCAAAAAACAGAAGAACAGAAATTATTCTTACACCAAAACTGGATGAGCTTTTAAATATTCTTGAAAGCAACTAAAAATCAGTTTTCTGCGTCTGGTACTAAATTTTGATAAAAATATTTCTTATCAGAATTAATATTTATATCTTTACATTTAGTTACAAAACCATCAATTTTATGAAAAATCTTATTTATGTTTTGAAATTGACATGCTTTGTCGGAGCATTAATTTTTTTAAGTTCATCGCAATTAAAAGCTCAGATCGTTTATCAAACAAACGATATAAAAGAAGCTGACTTTAAAGTTTTTATATCGCAAACTCCTAATGGTATTGATCTTTATGTTTACAGATCGAAAATAGAAGAGGTAAAACCGGGAAATATTGGTTATTGGCATTTCGGAGACAAAAAAAATGCACTTAAAACCATTTTTATAGTCAATAAAATTGAAGATGCCGATTTAATAATTTTTATTGGAAGAGATAAGAACCTTACCGGATGGAAAAACGAATCTAAAAAGCACCTTCTGGATAAATAAAAAAATAAAATCATTTGAAAACAGAAACTACTGAAAGCTATCAATATGTTTCTGTTTTTTTAATTAGAAAAACTGCTAATCACACTAATTTTTTACCATATTGATGGAAGAAATTAACATTAAAATACAATATACTGCTGACGATCTTCAGAAAAGCTATGAACTTTTTTACAGAAAAGTTTTTACTTACAGAACTTTCCTATTGTTGTTTATTGGAATAATATCTTTGCTTGCTGGAACATTTTTCCTTTTACAATCATTATACTATGGATTTTCAAATTTAGTAGCCTGGTTTCTTGTTTTTTATGGATTATTTCTGATAATTTATTTTTACTGGCGTTTTAAAACTATTGGTAAAAGAATGTATAAAAAACTACATGATTTTAAAAGTCCGTATGATTATACATTTAACAGCGAAGGTTTTACCGGAGTCGGAAAAGATCTGAAATCGGAAGCTACATGGAATCATTTTAAGAAATTCATTATTAATGAAGATCTTATATTACTTTGTCCTAATAAATTCAGATTCAACTTTTTTCCAAAGAAGTATTTTACAGTTGAGCAGTATTTACAGATTGAGGAATGGATAAAAGCGAAAATACCTAATAACGAAAAGTTATAATAATGGATTTTTCTGAACTTATTTTAAAACGTCAAAGTGTTAGAAGCTACTCTGAAAAAGCGGTTGAAAAGGAGAAGCTGAATATTTGCGTAAATGCATCCAGAATAGCTCCATCTGCTTGCAATGCTCAGCCCTGGAAATTTGTAATAATTGACGAGCCTGAGCTTAAAGAAAAAGTTGCTAAAGAAACTTTTAATACATTATTTTCATTTAATAAGTTTGCACTTAGCGCCCCGGTAATTGTTGTTATTGTCATGGAAAAGCCTAATACAAACTCGCAAATAGGAGGAAGAATTAAAAACAAAGATTTCTACCTTATTGATATTGGAATAGCTGCTGAACATTTTTGTTTGCAAGCTGCCGAACTTGGGCTTGGAACATGTATGCTCGGGTGGTTTAATGAAAGAAAAATTAAACAATTGCTAAATATTCCCGATAAAAGGCAAATAGGACTTCTGATTACTGTCGGATACCCAAAATCGCCTGATGTAAGAAACAAAAAAAGAAAAGAAATTAATGAAATGTCAAATTATAATAATTATTAGAAGATGGTAAAAGAACTTAATATTTCATTGTTACAGGAAGCTGACCTGAAAGACAAGATTGTCCTTGTGAGAGTTGACCATAATGTTGTAAAAAAAGGTATAATTCACGACCCGTACCGAATTGATGCAACTATAGGCACTTTGTATTATATAAATGCAAAAGGCGGAAAAATAATTCTTATGACCCATGTAGGAAGGCCAAAAAACAAGAAAACCGGTGAAATAAAAATAGATGATAATAGTTCAGTACAGCCAATTGTTAATTATCTGGAAAACAAACTCCACCTCACTGTTAAAGTTCCCGAGTTTACAAGTACAGAAAACAAAGGATATCAGGGCATTGAAACTTCGGTAAATCATTTAATACGCGAACTTAAAGAAAATAAAATAGACGCCATATATCTTCCAAATACACGATGGTTTGCAGGAGAAGAAAGCAAAGGCGATGAAGCCGATCGTTTTGCTTATCAACTTGCAGGACTTGCCGATATTTTTGTTAATGACGCTTTTGGTTCATGGCAGGCACATGCTTCTACTGTCAAAGTAGCGAAATATCTTCCTTCTTATGCCGGTTTCCTGATGCAAAAGGAGATTGAAAATCTTGACCGGATTTATAATCCTCAACGTCCGTTTATTTCTGTTGTAGCAGGTTCAAAATTCGATACCAAGATAGATTCATTGAACGCACTACTTAAAGTATCTGATTATCTGGTACTTGGCGGTGTAATTTATAATGCGTATATTGCTGCCAAATACGGATTTGAAATTAAAGGTGTTGAACCTGATGATATGGAATATGCAAAAAACTTTGTGAAATTTGCAAAAAAATATCCCGGGAAACTCCTCGAACTTCCTTTTATAGTTGAATCTGACACTATGGAAGGTCGTATAAAAGGAAAATTCAGAACTCATGACATCAGACAACTTAAAAAGGGAACAAAACTTAATTATATTCTTGATGTTGATCCCAAATCATTCCATGAAGCAGAAATTCAGAAAATTTTTAAATTAGCAAAAACCGTTTTTGTTAATGCAGTTATGGGATTTATGCCATATTTCCACGATGGCACTATTGCTCTTGATGAACTCATAGATAAAAATCCTGAGGCAACTAAATTATATGGTGGTGGCGATACTTTACAAGAACTTAAACGCCTTTTACCTGGTTTATACATTGTTGCTCTTGATGACCCTAAATATTATATTTTTACCGGCGGTGGCGCAGTTTTAAAAGCCATCCAGGAAGGAAATGTTTTAGGGATTGAACCAATAAAAGCACTGATAAAAAAATAATCACGCATATATTTCAATAATTAACTATTTAACCGATTGACTATTTGCCAAATCAATAATTCATCTATTCAATAAATTAAAAAATTACAAGCCATGCAAATTACAGCCAAAATCATCCAACTTTTACCTCTTCAAACAGGAACAGGGAAAAACGGACAATGGAAAAAACAGTATATTGTTGTTGAAACAAATGAACAGTTCGCAAAAAAAATATGTGTAACAATTTGGGGCGACAAAGCCGATCCAAGTATTTTAAAAGTCGGAAATCAGCTTAAAATAGACTTTGATATTGAAAGTCGTGAATACAATGGGAAATGGTATAATGATATTAAAGCCTGGCGAGTAGAATTAGCTGAAGAAAATGATCTTCCTTTGCCGGAAAAAAATGAAGCCATCTCACTTGAGCCCGAAGATGACTCTAATGATTTGCCATTTTAATAAAAAGCTTAATTATTTTTTTCTGGTAAGCAGTTTTTTTATTTCATTGAGCTTCATTAAAGCTTCTACAGGAGTGAGTGTATCAATATTGATATTAAGAATATCGTCTTTTATCTGATCAAGAAGCGGATCATTAAGCTGAATAAAGCTAAGCTGGTAAGAATCTTCAATTGATTTGCCTGATGAATGTTTTGATATTTCCTCAGAACTATGTGATTTTTCAAGCTGATGAAGAATTTCATTTGCCCTTTCAACAACTAAATTAGGCATACCCGCCATTTTGGCAACATGAATTCCAAAACTATGCTCAGTGCCGCCGGGAACAAATTTGCGGAGGAAAATTATTTTATTGTTAATTTCCTTAACTGAAATATTGAAATTCTTAATTCTTGGCAGCAAATCGGCCATTTCATTTAACTCATGATAATGTGTCGCAAAAAGCACTTTAGGTTTAAATAATTGATGATTATGAAGATATTCAGCAATAGCCCACGCAATTGAAATTCCGTCATAAGTACTTGTTCCTCTGCCAATTTCATCAAGTAAAAGTAAACTTCTATCTGAAATATTATTCAGAATGCTTGCTGTTTCATTCATCTCAACCATAAAAGTTGATTCGCCCGAAGAAATATTATCCGAAGCACCGACACGTGTGAATATTTTATCTACAAGTCCAATCTCCGCAGAATCCGCCGGCACATAAGAACCAATTTGTGCCATAAGTACAATCAGTGCTGTTTGTCTTAACAATGCCGACTTTCCCGACATATTCGGGCCTGTGATCATTATTATCTGCTGACTTTTGTCATCCAGATAAACATCATTTGCTATATATTTTTCTCCTTCAGGAAGTCTTTTTTCAATAACAGGATGTCTGCCATTTTTTATATCCAAAACAAATGACTCGTTAAGTTTTGGTCGCTTATAATTATTTTGTTCCGCTACAAAAGCAAAAGATAAAAAGCAGTCGGTTTTAGCTATTAAAGATGCATTTAACTGAACAGGTTCAATATAATCAGATAGCGCCAGTATAAGATCGTTATATATTTTTTGTTCTATTGCCTGGATTTTTTCTTCTGCACCAAGAATCTTAGATTCGTATTCTTTTAATTCCTCTGTAATATATCTTTCAGCATTAACAAGAGTTTGCTTTCTCTGCCACTCCTGAGGAACTTTGTCCTTATGAGTATTGGTAACTTCCAGATAATAACCAAAAACGTTATTAAATGCAACTTTCAGTGACGGTATTCCGGTTTTTTCACTTTCACGCTGCTGAACTTTTAACAGATAATCTTTCCCCGAAGAAGAAAGAAGTCGCAGTTCGTCAAGCTCAGCTGAAACATTTTCTGCAATAACATCACCTTTTGTAATAAGAACAGAAGGTTCCGGTTTAATTTCTTTGTCAATTTTATCACGGATTATCCGGCAATAATTAAGCTGTTCCCCTATTTTTTTTAATGGAATACATTCAGACTTTTCAAATAGATTTTTAATTTCTTCTATTGCAAATAAAGCTCTTTTCAACTGAACTATTTCTCTGGGATTTATCTTTCCAACAGCAACTTTTGAAATCAGTCTTTCAATATCACCAATAAGTTTAATTTGCTTGATAACTTCCGATGCAAATTCCTTATTACAAATAAAATACTCAACAATGTCAAGCCTTTCTTCAATAGGTTGTTTTTCCTTTAAAGGAAGAATCAACCATCTTCTGAGCAATCTGGAGCCCATTGGAGTTTGCGTTTGGTCAATGACATCAAAAAGTGTTGTAGCGTTTTCGTTAGCAGAAAAAAGCAGCTCAAGATTTCTTACAGTGAACCTGTCAAGCCATACATAACGGTCTTCTTCTATACGAGATATTTTATTAATATGCTTTACCTTATCGTGCTGTGTATCTGCAAGGTAATGTAAAACAGCACCTGCCGCAATTATTCCCTGATCAAGAGTTTCAATACCAAAACCTTTAAACGAAGTGGTTTCAAAATGCTTTAGAAGCAGCTCACTGGTAAAATCATAAGTAAAAACCCAATCTTCAAAAGTGTTGCAATAAAATTTATCTCCGAATAATTCCAGAAAAGCTTTTAATTTACTTTTCTGTACAATAACTTCATTTGGTTTAAAATTCTGTAATAGGTTATCAATATAATCATTACTTCCTTGTGCGATATAATATTCTCCTGTAGAAACATCCAGAAAAGAAATTCCTGTAGTCTTCTGATTAAAATGAACCCCTGCCAAAAAATTATTTTCCTTATGGTTAAGTACTTTATCGTTATATGATACTCCCGGAGTTACAATTTCGGTAATACCACGTTTTACTATTTTCTTTGTCAGCTTAGGGTCTTCCAGTTGGTCACAGATTGCAACTCTTTGCCCTGCTCTTACAAGTTTTGGAAGGTAAGTATCAAGTGCATGATGAGGGAAACCGGCAAGTTCAATAGAAGCAGCGTAACCATTAGCTCTTTTTGTAAGGACAATTCCAAGAATCTTCGACATTTTAACTGCATCTTCACCAAAGGTTTCATAAAAATCTCCTACACGGAACAATAGCAGAGCATCAGGATATTTCGCCTTTATTGCATTGTATTGCTTCATTAACGGGGTTTCGGCTATATCTTTTTCTTGTTTTGCCAAAATTTAATTTTTATGACAAAGTTAAAAATATAGTTAAAACTCAAACGATAAATTTTCTTTTTTTGGATAATTCGGATTGGTGGAAATATTAAAAGTTATAAAACAATTGAGTTATCATTAAGGAAATGATAACTGGGAATTTATTTTAAAATTTAAAAAAGTTTTATAGGCTTTCAGAAACCTAAATCTATACAATTACCCATTTATCATTATTTCTATTTTTCTATCATAAAAAAACTATCTTTGAACAATCGTCAATTTAAATCCAAAACAATGACAAAAAAATTCCTTTTATTAAGTGCCATTTTATTGAATTTTATGTTTTTGCAGACTTTTGCCGCTTTCAGTCCGATTAAGCATAAAGCAGAAATTTCCAATGCCGACCCTTCAAAAGAACTTCTTATACAGAAACTTGAAGAACTTAATGGTTACCTTGTTGCCGGCGATTATGAAAAAGCCAAAACACTTTTTATTCTTCCGGCAGATCTTGGTGATGAAGTAATAATTGGAATTATGAAAAAACTTATTGAACAGCAGGAAATTTCAGCAGATGGAATAAAAATCCTCTCTAAAAAAGGAACTTATGGAAAATTAGTTACTGTTTTCCCTGAAAAAGGTAAAATGCGTGCCGAAAAGAATAATCTTAATCCCCATGAATGTTATGGTTTAAAATATCAGTCAGCTGAAGTAATGGCATATTGGAACGGAAAAGAATTTAAGCTATTCAGGATTGATGATATTGGAAAAGTTACTGAGTAAATTGCAAAGAACAGAGAGCAAATTGTGATTATTCTTGATGATTATATTTACCATATAAACTCTTTTTAGTTTAATCAACAATTCATCAAATCAATAATTAAATTTTCGGAAACTCAAATAAATGAGAAAGCTAAAAACACACGAACTTAACCGTTTAACAAAAGAGCAGTTTAAACTGGTTGATAAATTCCCCATGGTTGTTGTACTCGACAATATTAGAAGTATGCATAATGTCGGCTCTATATTTCGTACCTGCGACGCTTTCCGGATTGAAGCTATACATCTTTGCGGAATTACTGCTCAGCCTCCACACAGGGAAATTCAGCGAACGGCATTGGATGCAACAGAAACAGTTAACTGGAAATATTTTCAGACCACTCTTGAATCAATAATTGAATTAAAAAATGCCGGATATAAAATTTACGGTATAGAACAGGTTGATGAAAGCACTGATCTTAATGATTTTTCACCTTCTAAAAATGAAAAAATAGTTATAGTTTTCGGCAATGAGGTTGAGGGACTTAGCAATGAAATAATCCCATTGCTTGATGCTTGTATTGAAATACCTCAGTATGGAATGAAACATTCTTTGAATGTTTCCGTAAGCGCTGGTATTGTTATTTGGAATATAACCAATAAAATCAAAATATTTTAATTGAAACAATTAGCTGCTGTGCGGAACTCCAATTTATTAATATTTTTTAAAAAAAATTGCTTACTTTATTTTTGTTTATATATATTTGTAACCCGAAATGAAAATTTATTATTAATTTAAACATAAAATTATGAGAACCTCTAGCTTAAAAGTTTTGACTGCTTTAGTACTTGCCGTTGTGTTGGTTACTGGTTGCGGTTTAAGCAAAATGATTAAAAAATATCCTACTGTAAAATTTTCGGCCACACCCGAAGTTTTGGAAACACATGGCGGAAAAATTACGGTTACTTTTAACGGTACTGTTCCACAGAAATATTTTATTAAAAAAGCAGCTATGTTTTTTGAACCTGTTTTGGTTTATGATGGTGGCGAAACAGTTATGAAACCAATTATGCTCAAAGGCGAAAAAGTTCAGGGCGACGGTCAGGTTGTTAAGAAAAAAGAAGGCGGCTCTTTTACATACACTTATACTTTCGATTATAAACCGGAAATGAACAAATCAGTTCTTAAGGTTAATCCTATTGCTTTTAAAGCTAAAGAAAGTGTTAAGGAAACTGCTAAAAAAGTTGAGCTTAAAGAAAAATTCAAAGGTGTTGAACTTGGCGAAAGAAAACTTGCTGACGGTGTAATTTATACTTCAGAAAGAGTTGAACGTGATGAAGATATTGAAATTGCTGCTCATGGTTACGAATTAGAAACTATCTGGACTAAAAAAGCAAACCTTTATTTTGACTATAACAAATCAAATTTTGATAAAGGATTAGCTTTAAATAAAGATACAGCCAATATCGGAACTTTAAAAGCATTTTATGCTTTCCTTAAACAAAACTGGAAAATTAAATCATTTGATGTTAATGCATGGTGTTCTCCTGAAGGTGAATTAACCCTCAACCAGAAACTTGCTGACGAACGTGGTAAAACAGCAAACAAATTCTTATTAGATGAATTCAAGAAAATGATTAAGGATTCTACATTAAAAGGATACAAAAAAGCTGAAGACGTAAAACTTAATATCGTTTCAAAAGGACCAGATTATGATGGTTTCATGAAAACTTTAAATGGTTCAAACCTTCCACAGAAACAAACCATTTCTAATGTTATAAACAGCCACCAATCACGCCTTGAAAGAGAAAAAGCAATTCGTGATATGACAGTTATTTACGGTGAAATTGAAAAGATGTTAGCTCCTCTCAGAAGAGCAGAATTTGTTCTTGCTTGCTATGAACCGAAAAAATCAAAAGAAGAAATAATCCAACTTTCTACAACTGCTCCAAACAAACTTGATAACAAAGAATTATTGTATTCTGCAACTTTAACAGAAGATAATAATACTAAATATCAGATTTATAAATCAGCAATTCAGATTTATCCACAGGATTGGAGAGGTTATAATAATGCTGGTGCTGTTGCAATGTTACTTGGAAAAACTGATGAAGCTGCTACATTACTTGATCAGGCTAACAAACTGAAACCAAACAATCCTCAAATTGCTTACAATATGGGTGTATTAGCTTTCTGGGGAAGAAATAACGATCAGGCTCAAACATATTTCAACACAGCTAAAGCTGGTGGAATAGATATTAACTATAATTTAGGATTACTCAAAATTCGTCAGGGCGATTATAACGGAGCTTTAAATTCATTCGGAGCTAAAAAATGCAAATATAATATTGCTCTTGCACAGTTATTACTTGCAAAACTTGATGAAGCTTCTAAAACTCTTGCCTGCACAAAACCTCAAACAGCTTTTGTTTATTATTTAATTGCTGTTGACGGAGCACGTTCAGGAAACACTTCCATGATGTATGATAACATTAAAAAAGCAATTGCTGCTGATCCTAAATACAGAGCACAAGCTAAAGACGACAGAGAATTCTTAAAATATTTCAATGAAGCATCATTTCAGGATGCAGTTAAATAATTGAAAACTCGTATTGCAAAAAAGCCCGTGAATTAATTCACGGGCTTTTTTTATGTTCTCCATTTAAAAAAAATCATAAAATTACTCGGTGGATTCCTATTTCATGCTTTGCAAGAATCAAGTCCACTATTTTATTATAATCATTCTTATTATGCAGAAAATCGAGATTATTAACATCAACAATTAATATTCTTTTATCTTGCTGCTGGCGAAAATAATCAAAATAGCCCTTATTGATTTTTTCCAAATATGAAGCTTCTATTTTCTGCTCATAGCTTCTGCCCCGCTTCAAAATATTTTTTTTAAGATTATCAATGTCTACATAAAGATAAACAAGAAGGTCGGGAGATGGAAGCAGGGATGTAATTATATTGAATAATCTGGTATAAAGTGAAAGTTCAGGTTCAACAAGGTTTTGCCCAGCAAAAATCAACGATTTGTAAATAAAATAATCAGAAATAGTAAATGATTTGAAAATATCCCTGTCGGTAAGTTGCTTTGTAAGTTGCTGGAATCTTTCTGCCAGAAAAGTAAGCTCAACCTGAAAACCATATCTTGATGGATTTTCATAAAATTTTGGAAGAAATGGGTTTTCTTCAAATTGTTCTAATATAAGCTTTGCATTAAAATTTTCAGCCATCTTAGAAGAAAGTGTTGTTTTCCCTGCACCAATATTTCCTTCAATTGCAATATAATTATAAACCATAGAAATACAGCCTTTTTTTGTGTTTAAAAAGGGTTATAAAATTTTTATCTTCACAAATACGAGTAAGCTCATCAACAGTTTTATTATAAATAGGATGGATTACATCAGCTGCTATCTCAGAGAGTGGAAATAAAATAAAATTTCTTTCCAGTATTTTTTTATGCGGAACAATTAATGATTCTGTGTTAATTATTTCATCATTAAAAAAAAGCAGGTCAACATCAATAACTCTTGATTCATAACCGGTTGAGAGTGTCCGGATTCGACCCATGCAACTTTCAATCTGTAATGATTTGTTTAATACTTCTTCAGCATTTTTCTCTGTTTCAACATAGAGAACCATATTATAAAAATTATCTGATGATATAAACCCGGCAGGTTCAGTTTCATAAACAGAAGAATAATCCTTCACATCGCCTATAAATTCTCTGATATAGGTTATAGCCTGATAAAGGTTTTTTTCCTTATTTCCTTTATTACTGCCTAATGAAAAATATACTTTATTCATAATATAATTTTATATGTAACAAATTATTACCTTTATTCGTCAATTTTAAGATTTTTTCTTAAAATTGCAATACAATATTAATCTAAAAAAATATAATTATGAAACAGTTTTTTAAATTTATGTTTGCCTCAATGTTGGGATTCTTTCTGACATGGGTTATTATCTTTTTTATTTTCCTTGGAATTATCATGTCTGCTGCCTCACTGGCAAAGAAAGATGTAGTTGTTGTCAAAGAAAATTCTGTTCTTACATTAAAACTTGATGAGCCAATTTCCGACAGGACACCAAATAACCCTTTCAGCAATATGAATTTTGGCAGCTTTAAGGCAAAACAGGCGCCGGGACTTGCAGAGATCTTAAGAACAATAAAAAATGCCGCTTCTGATAATAAAATAAAGGGTATTTATCTTGAATTAAGTAATATTTCTGCGGGTATAGCTACTATTGAGGAAATTAGAAATGCGCTTATAGAGTTTAAAAAATCCGGGAAGTTCATATACTGCTATAGCGAAGGGTTATCACAATCAGCATATTATTTGGCAACTGTTTCTGATAAAATATTTCTTAACCCGGAAGGTGGTGTGATATTTAAAGGATTATCCGCCCAGATTATGTTCCTTAAAGGAATGCTCGATAAGCTCGAAATTGAACCACAAATCATTCGGCACGGAAAATTTAAATCTGCCATAGAACCATTGATACTTGATAAAATGAGCGAAGCTAATAAAGAACAAACATTGAAATTCCTTGGTACTATTTGGGAACATATTGTTAAAGGCATTGCTGAATCAAGAAAACTCACAACCGAAGACCTTAATAAAATTGCCGATGAAATGTCGGTAAGAATCGCAAGTGATGCTGTAACTCTTAAACTTGTTGATGAACTTGCTTATTATGATGAAGTACAATCAAAAATAAAAGAAAAACTAGGCATTGGCGAGAAGAAAAAAATAAACTTTATAAGTATTTCAAAGTACAGAAAAACATTCAGGGGTGATTTTAAATTATCAAAAGAAAAAATTGCCATTGTTTTCGCAAGCGGTGATATAGTAAGCGGAGAAGGAGATGACAACACTATTGGCTCTACAAAAATTTCAGCTGCAATTAGGAAGGCCCGAATTGACAGTTCAGTAAAAGCTGTTGTGTTAAGGGTAAATTCTCCAGGAGGATCTGCTTTGGCTTCTGAGGTTATATGGAGAGAAGTTATGCTTACGAAAAAAGTAAAACCCGTTGTTGTATCAATGGGCGATGTTGCTGCTTCCGGAGGCTATTATATTTCTTGTGCAGCAACGAAAATAATTGCCAGCCCGAACACCATTACAGG
The DNA here is from genome assembly GCA_964512865.1 of uncultured Bacteroidales bacterium. GTDB lineage: Bacteria > Bacteroidota > Bacteroidia > Bacteroidales > CAIWKO01 > CAZELC01. The sequence goes on along the minus strand of CAZELC010000002.1, from coordinate 6,465 downwards.
TTCAATAGGTGTTTTTGGTGTCGTTCCTAATTTGCAGAAGTTTTTTAAGAATAAGCTTGGAATTACTGTAGATGGCGTTTCAACAAATAAACATTCTGACTATATCTCCACATTCCGCCCAATGGATAATTATGAAAAAGAAATGACTCAGTTTAGTGTTGAAAGTGTTTATCAAACATTTATTAAACATGTTGCTGAAGGGAGAAATATGACTGTTGACCAGATTGACTCAATTGGTCAGGGAAGAGTCTGGAGCGGAGTTGATGCTAAACGAATCGGCCTTATTGATGATTTCGGAGGACTTGAAAAAGCAGTAAATATTGCTGCCGAAATCGCCAAAATTAAAGATTACAAAATAATTGCTTTACCTGTACAAAAAGATCCGTTTACACAGATAATTGAAGATTTGATGGGAGACAATGCATCAGAGTCAATTATCAGAAATGAATTAGGCGAAAATTACATTTATTTTAAGTATCTGAAGGATATTTCGAATATGAAAGGTGTTCAGGCAAGGATGCCTTACGAGATTAACATATATTAAAAAACAGGCTGTCTCAAATTAGCAAAAGCTCTCTTAAATCTCAGAGAACTTCTCGGTGAACTCAGTGTTTAAATATATTGTTATAATTCACAGTATAGAAAACTGAGTGAAAATTTGAGCAAAATATAGATTTGAGACAGCCGCTTTTATTTTATTTCATAACCATACCAATTACCTACGTCGTAATTGCCATCTTTAGAAACAAATATTTTTCCGTTAGCAAATGACAACGAAAAGCCATAATTCCCTTCAGTAATATCTATTGATTTTACTTTTTTCCCCTTAAGGTTGTATATAAAAATCAATTGATATTCGGTATTCCAGGTATAAATGTACTTTTTGCCTACAGCTAAAACACAACTTCCTTGAGTAGGAGTTTTTCCGCAATCTATTCCACTTAGTGTTGTAATTAATGTAAGTGACGGAAATTTATAAACATCAATTTTCCCTTTATTTAGTGAGTACAGAAGTTTTCCGTCAGGTGAAAGTGCTAATGAAGCCTGTGGCTCTTTGTAAAGTGTATCTTTTAGCAGCTCAAATTTTCCGAATGCCATATCTGTAATTTTATAAATGCTTCTCTCAAATGTGCAAATATAAAAGCTGCTTGTTTTTGGCTCATACATTATTGAGCGCATATCAAGTTCAATATCATAAGTAGCAACCGGATTAAAATCAAGGTCATATTTTTTTATCATTCCCATATTTGCACGTCCACCATTAATAGTGTAATAGAATTTCCCGTCGGAGCAAATATGTACATTATGAGTGCGCGGATCTTCGTTAAATTGAACTGCTGGTTTTAACTTTTGTGCAAATGATATAAACGAAAATAATGTTAAAACAAGAATAATAACTTTTGCTTTCATGTCATTAATTTTATTGGTACATTAATTTTATTTAATTTTACTGCTGATTTCCTCTAAAGATACAAATGATATCAGATTTATTAGACTTCTTGTATAAAATTTTTTATAAAAAGGTAAGTAAAGTAATCATTATTGCCCTTGTATGTTTTATTTTTCTGATTTTAATTTTTAGAGGAATTATTATAAGATCAATTCTTGATAATAAAATTAAAAGTTTTAATAAGGAATATGGTGCACTTTTAAAATATGATAAACTTTCAGTAAAAAGATTGACATGCATTAGTATTGATGGAATTGATTTGCAACAAGCTGAAAACTCAAATCTCCTTCACGCCGATAAAGTTGAGATAAGTCTTGAATTTTGGAAATTGTTTGCAGGAAGATTGTCGTTTGACAGTTTCATTATTAAGAACCTTATCCTCAATATTGACAGAAGTGATGTAAAAGATAATTTTTCTTTTTTATACAAAAAAAGAAATCCTGCAAAGAACAGCGAAAAAGATATTGAACAAAACTATGCAAAAAGTGCTGAAAATATATTTCGTGCAATATTTGATAAATTACCATCAAACATGCATATATCGAAGTTATTGGTCAATGCAAATATAAAAGGTCATCATATAAAAGTTTTTTCAAATGAGTTATGGTTTTCAGATGATTTAGAAAAAAATTTCGTGTTTGTTTCCGAAGATTCTACATTAAAATCGTGGATTGTAGAAAGTGCTATTGAAAAATCTACACAAAAAATCTTTCTTAAAATATATACACCTCTTAATAAAACAGAGAATATACCATTCATCGGTTACAAATGGGGCTTGATTGTTAATGCTGATACAATCCGTATGGAATTTTCAAAGAAAAGCAGTTATAGCAATATGTTTTGCACTTATGGCTCAGTTTCTTTATCAGGTCTTAAGGTATTTCATAAAAGAATATCTCAGGACACAGTAAAATCTAATAATATTGATTTTGATCTGACTATTAATTTTGGAAAAGACTTTATAGAACTTGACAGTATCAGCAAAGTCAGTACAGGTAGTTTTTACTTTAATCCATATATCTGTTATCATCCTCTTCCTTCAAAACAGATAACGCTCTCCATTAATAAAAAAGATTTTATTGCTCAGAACTTGTTCTCTTCGTTGCCTGATGGGCTGTTTACAAATTTCAGAGGGATAAAAACATCGGGTAATTTAAATTTTCATTTGTTTTTTAATATTGATATGAGTCTGCCCGATTCATTAAAATTCGAATCTGATCTTACCTCATCTAATTTCAAAATCATAAAATATGGTGAAACTGATTTCAGAATTATTAATGGAACATTTGAATATACGGCTTTCGACAAAGGTATTGCCGTTAAAAGCTTTCTGGTAGGACCAGAGAATCCCAATTTTAAGACTATTTCAGAAGTTCCACTATATCTCCAAAATGCAATATTAATGTCGGAAGATGGATGGTTTTATTATCACAAAGGATTTTTGCCGGCAGCATTCAGGGAAGCAATGGTTACAAATATTAAAGAGAAGCGCTTTGCAAGAGGCGGAAGCACTATTACAATGCAACTTGTAAAAAACGTATTTCTTAACAAAAACAAGAATATATCTCGCAAAATTGAAGAGGCAGGTATAGTCTGGATAATTGAGAATCTGCGCCTTTGTTCAAAAGAGCGACTTTTTGAAGTATATCTAAATATTATAGAATGGGGTCCCGGAGTTTATGGTGCCAATGAGGCTGCAAATTTTTATTTTGCAAAAGATGTTTCAAAACTAAGTATAAGTGAATGTATTTTCCTGGCTGGAATAATTCCATGTCCGAAAGGGTTCAAGTATGCATTTAATGATGACGGATCGCTAAAGGATTATATGGTTTTTCATTTTCAGAAAGTATCCGAAAAACTCCTTGAACACAATATGATAAGTGAATCTGAATTTAATAGCGTAAAACCTGAGATTAATTTAAAAGGACCTGCCAAAGAAATGCTAAAAAAGAAAGAAAATTTTATGCAAGTGCCGGATTCTAATGATTATAAAAACGAAATAATATTCGATTAGTTTATTTAATCATATCAACACTCAAAGTATCATTAAACAAATTATGGGTGTTTTTTACTCTTAATAACAAACTATCATAGCTAACGCATGAATTAATCGGGATTTTTATTAAATATTGTTTTTTTGCTGTGTTTTTAAGACTGGTCTTTAACAACCATGGGTTAAGGTCTTTAAGAACCCTGAAATTTATCTTATTGTCGATAGCAAATTTCGGAAAATCAGAAACTGCAGAATCAATTGTAATTGATTGAAAAGGAATCGGCGGGTACAAATCTTTAATACGGATGTAGTAGCCATATTTTGAGGGATTCTGGAAAATGGTTTTTACTGCAAGAATACGATAAACATATCTAATCGTTTCCTTATTAAGTTGCAGATCGTAATAATTATCAACTTTTTGTGTTTTTATTTGTTCACTTAAGCCTCCCATTCCAATATTATATGAAGCAGCTGCAAGTGTCCAGTTTTTATATGTTTTATAAGCAGCCAAAAAATACTTACATGCTGCCTGAGTTGATTTCTCAATATTTAATCGCTCATCTATTTCATCAGAAATTTCAAGTCCATAACTTGTAGCTGTATTTTTCATAAACTGCCAATAACCAGCTGCGCCGGCGGGCGATGTTACATTTTCGAGCCCACTTTCGATTAATGCTACGTATTTCAAATCATCGGGAATTCCATTTTGTTTAAGAATTGGCTCAATGACCGGGAAAAAACGAAAAGCTCTTTTAAACAAAAGCAATGTATTTGAGTTCCAGTAGGTGTTGACAATCAATTCTCTTTCAAGAGATTCTCTTACATAATATTTATCAACAGGAACATTTTCGCCTGCAAAAGAAAGTGTTTTGGGCACCTCTACACTAAATATCTTATAATTTCTGTTGAATGCATTATAATATTCTTTATCGTTTGATTCAATTTTCAGATATTTATAAGTAGCTGCAACAAACACTAATACTATTATACATGAAGTACTAACTATTATTGCTTTTTTAATAAATGAAAGATTGTTATTACTTGACATTTTTATTTGCAATATAAAAAAGGACAATAAAAAGAACCAAAAAATAAAGTGCATACAAAACTGTGTAAACCCATGTCCAGTTAATAATCAGGCATGCAATTAAAGAAAGAACAAGCGATACACAAGAAATCAATGCATAAGTAACGGCAACCTTTCTGTCGGAAAGCCCTAAATAAGACAGATGATGAGTGGTGTGGTCTTTACCGCCTATAAATGGCGATTTCCCGTTTCTTATTCTTTTAACAAATACAGTTGTTGTATCAATTATTGGCAAGGAAAACATTACAACAGTCACAATTATTTGCTTATATGCACTATCTTCATTACCATCAAAACTTTTAGAATTCCAAAAATATAATATCCCGTATATAGCCAGAAAAATTCCTAAAAACTGGCTTCCCGTATCACCCATATACATTTTGGAAGGATTCCAATTGTAGTATAAGAAGCCTGTAAGTGCGCCAATTATGCCCAGTAGAATAAAAACTGTAGGATCTTCAAAGTTTTGGAACAGCAATAGTTTCAACAAAATTGAAATAAATATAAATCCTGATACCGTAGTGGTAATACCATCCATATTATCAAGCATATTTATTGAATTCATCATCCCTACAACCCAAATAATTGTAATAAAATAATCGATATAAATATTTTCAAAAATATGGATATATGTTCCTGTAAGTATTAATATAATTGCACATCCGAGTTGTGTCAGGAATTTAATCCAAACTTTTGTATTATAGGAGTCGTCGGCAAGTCCCATCAAAAAACCAAGGGTGATAGAGATAAACATTCCGAGAAAACCAAGATTAAGAAAGTAATCATTTTTAATAAAGAAAAATGAAAATGAGGCAATTGATAATAAGAATATTATATAAAAAGAAATACCTCCAAAAGCAGGTTTTGTTTGAGTACTCCATCTAATCATACTCTCATCAGTATTACGAGTGCCAAGGTTTCTGGAAAACTTCAGAAATAATCCATTAATAAGAAATGAGAACAGAATAGCACCTGCAAAAAAAGACACGTACACAATTATCCAATAAAAGCTGGTATTATACACATCCAATAATTTTGATTAACAATAATTCCAAAAGTCTATATCCTTAAAGAAAGAAGCATTTTTATCCCTTTCCGACATTATGGGGTTTTCGATATTCCAATTTATATTAAGTTCAGGATCATTAAATCTGATAATACTTTCAGATTCTTTATTATATTGTTTAGTGCATTTATAGGAGAAAACAGTATTGTCTTCAAGTGTCAGAAAACCATGAGCAAATCCCGGCGGCACCCATAACATGAGTTTATTTTTTTCAGTTAAAACGCAAGATATATGTTTCCCGAAATAGGGAGAGTTTTTCCTTATATCAACGGCAACATCCATTACAGCACCTTGAATGACTCTCACCAGTTTACCTTGTTCATGCGGGTATTTTTGAAAGTGCAATCCTCTTAAAACTCCTTTTTCAGAAAGCGACTGATTATCCTGAACAAATTCAAAATCAATCCCAAGTTCTACAAATTTTGCTTTATTATATGATTCAAAAAAATATCCGCGTTGGTCTTCATAAACATCAGGACGTACAATAAATACATCAGGTATTTCAGTAGGGATTTTTTCCATTTTTCGCTTTATTTCTTCTTTAATCTCAATGCGATAAGTACTTTGTCTTTGAAAGATTTTTTCTTTGGAGCAGCTGATTCTTCATCAAAATAGCCATAGCCATAACCAAATCCGTAACCAAACCCATATCCGTAACCATAGCCGTAAGAATTGCTATAATTGCCTGGTTGCTTGTATTTGTAGCTATAGCCTAAGTATATAGGTTCAGCTGCATTAAGGATAAGTGAAAGATTATTAAATTGACCTTCTGAAACAAGACGATTGAGGTTTTCTATATAAAATTTCTTTGAATAATTAGTTTTAAAAACATAAATCGGATAATCGGCAATACTAAGGCTTTTCATACC
>CAZELC010000001.1:0-34110 GCA_964512865.1 uncultured Bacteroidales bacterium | reverse complement strand
AATAAGGCAAACAAGTATGCTTAAAATTATTTTTTTCATAACCATATTTTGATAGGTGTTAATTAATTTATTACCAAATATTGTGATTGTTCAAAAGCCTGATTAATATCTTTGCTTATTGCGGCAGTAATATTTTCATTATTGTAAATGATACCGTTAATATAAGCAGCCCAAATACTGTTTAGCTTTTTGCTGTTATTTCCGGGGTTTTTTTGATCAATCATTTGAATAAGGATAGTTCCTGTTTCATAAGTGTATGTTCCAACATCCCATCCGTAATCCCATCCCCAATCAAAATCCCAGTCGGGTTCGTACCATCCCCAGTATGAGCTAATTGAATAGCCACTGTTAACAGCATAAGGTTGTGAACTGATAACAATAGTTGGGAGGATAATCAGATCAACAGAATCTTTGTTAGCTTTTTTAACATAGCCAATAGAACTCATATTGCTGTTAATTGAATTCAGCACTTGTGCCTGATATTTTAGGTTTAATGTTGCTTGTCCTGACATATCTCCGACAAGAACAACAGAATCCGGCATGGCATAAGTTTTATAGCCCGAAAAAGCGATATTTGGGTTGTGATAAGTAGCAACAACATCATCGCTTGAGATCAATTTCTGGCAAGATGTAAAAGAAATAGTTGCGAATAGCAGCAACGGCATCGCCATAAGATAAATTTTTTTCATATTTATTGGGTTTAATTAATTTTGGTAAATATAAATATATTGACGATTGAAATCAAGCACGGAGTAATTATTTAAAAACAAAGCCGATGTGAATAACTTCGCATCGGCTTAAGTTTTAGTGTTTTTGATAAATTATCCCAGTAGTTCAACCATATCGGCAACCCTGTTTGAATATCCGAACTCATTATCATACCAGGAAATAACTTTAACCATATTTCCATCTATAATCTGTGTTAATTTCGAATCCAGAATAGAGGAATGTGTATTTCCAACAATATCAATGCTAACAACCGGATCGGTACAATATTCAAGAATTCCTTTCATTGGACCTTCAGAAGCAGCTTTTTTCATAGCTTCATTAACTTCTTCTTTTGTAACATTTTTCATTAATGTACAGGTAAGATCAACAACAGAACCATCCGGAGTCGGAACGCGCATTGAGAGTCCGTCAAGTTTTCCGTCAAGTTCAGGTATTACCAGCCCGATAGCTTTAGCAGCGCCGGTGCTTGTAGGAATAATAGACATTGCGGCAGCTCTTGCTCTACGGAGATCTTTATGAGGGGCATCAAGAATTATCTGATCGTTAGTATAAGAGTGAATTGTGTTAATAAGTCCTTTTTTAATGCCGAAATTATCATTAAGAACTTTTGCAATAGGAGCCAGACAGTTAGTTGTGCAGGATGCATTTGAGATTATTTTATGTTCGGGTTTAAGGTCTTTGTTGTTAACACCCAGGACAACGGTAATGTCAACATCCTCTTTCTTATCCGATGGAACAGTAAGGACAACTTTTTTAGCACCTGCTTCAAAATGTTTTTCAAGTTTTTCCCTTTTACGGAATACACCTGTTGATTCAACAACAACATCAATTCCGAGTTCTTTCCAGGGCAGTAAAGCCGGATCTTTTTCGGCATAAACCCTGATTTTATTTCCGTTAACAATCAGATAACCTTCTTCAGAAGAAACTTCGCCATTGAATTTTTTATGCACAGAGTCATATTTAAACAAATGTGCCAGTGTTTTGGCATCAGTGAGGTCATTAATTGCAACAACCTCGATATTTGACTTGTTTAAAAGGCAGCGGTATGTTAATCTTCCGATTCTACCAAAGCCATTAATAGCCACTTTTAATTTTGACATGTTGATAAAGTTTTAATGTTTATGCAAACTTAGAAAAGATTTCGATACCATTTGAATAAATCATGTAATTTATTAATAAAAAAACCCGCCAAAATTACTAAGCAGGTTTTTTAACTAATTAATATTCAGTGTAAATCACAAGGAGCCGGAGTCGTAAGCCTGTTCACCGTGAAGCGCAACATCAAGTCCTGATTTTTCATGTTCTTCAGAAACTCGCACCGGGGTTAACAGATTAATTAAAATAAGCATTATATAAGTAAAAATAAAAGCATAAGCAGATGCAATTACCACAGCAATAAGCTCTTTTGCAAAAAACCCGGTACCTCCGAGAAGTAAACCATCTGATCCTGCACCATTAACAGATTTGTATGCAAAAACTCCGAGAAGAATGGTTCCCAAAACGCCACCTATTCCGTGAACACCCCATACATCAAGTGCATCATCCCATTTCATTTTATTCTTAAACTGAACGGCCAGATAACAAACAATTCCTGCTACAGTACCGATAATTGGTGATGCCCATAATGGAACAAAGCCGGCACAAGGTGTTATGGTTGCAAGACCAGCTATCGAACCAGTAAGTAGTCCGACAAATTTTGGCTTTCTTTCCCTTGACCATTCAATAATAACCCATGCAACAGTTGCAAAAGACGCAGCTATATCAGTATTTAAAAACGCGAGTGAAGTGATAAAATCCACAGCTACTTCACTGCCTGCGTTAAAACCATACCATCCGAACCATAAAAGACCACTTCCGATAGCCACAAGCGGGATACTGTTTGGAGTATTGTTTTTCTCAACACGTGCACCAACATACATTACTGAAGCAAGTGCCGCAAAACCTGCAGTTGCATGAACAACAATACCACCGGCAAAATCAACAACGCCCCACTGTGCTAATAATCCGCCGCCCCAAATCATGTGAACAAAAGGATAGTAAACAAGTATTTGCCAGAAGGTTAAGAAAATCATATATGCCTTGAAATTAACCCTGTTAGCAAAAGCGCCGGTAATAAGGGCAGGTGTAATAATTGCAAACATCATCTGATAAGCAATAAACACAAATTCAGGAATTTTCCCGTTGGTATACATTGAGTCCATTCCAACGCCGGCAAGAAATACCTTGTCGAAATTACCTATTATTCCTCCTGTACCACCGCTGAAACATAGTGAATAACCAAAAACCACCCATAAAACTGTTGTCCATCCCAGAGAAGCAAAACTCTGAATCATAATTCCAAGAATATTCCTCTTGGTAGCCAAACCACCATAAAAAAACGCAAGGCCGGGCGTCATTAGCATTACTAAACTGCATGCAAGCAGCATAAAACCGGTTGAACCAGTATCCATAAAATTATCTCCTATAATTAATTAATAAATTGTAAAACAGTATGTTAAAGTGTTAATCCAAATACAAAATAAAAACTTGATTGCTGAGGGTTAAAAATTGCTGATGCTTTTAAAGGCAGCTCGAAATTATCAGTGATTTTAATTTTCCTATATCCGGTGATACCTGTGTTTATTACAGCAAAATTACCTTCATAAGCCGGTGTGCTGTATACACTTGAAAACGGTGTAGCACCAACAAAAACATCAAAATTGAAAGTTTTAACGGCAAAAGAATAACCAAGTTCAATATAAGTTGAATACCTGTTTTTAAAATTTACCGCCTGAACGAGTTTTGACGGAGTAAAGATTGTATCCTGAGGCGTTTTGTCATTTCCATACACATAAGTGGCGACCAAAATACTTATTGGAAATTTCTCAGGCCCTTTGTATTGTAAAGATGCTTCAATTGAATGTGTCGTAAACTTATTTAACGAAAGACCTGTTGTTGTGTCAAAATCAATTTTATTTTTTGAATAACAGTAGGAATATCTTGTATCATTAAATTCTGTCGCTAAGGCAGGAATATAATAATCGGTTACAGCTACTGAAAATCCTTTATAAGTATATTTTGCGTAAAGATCTGACTCAAGGTAATTTGTGGTAACCGCTATTGCACCCCAGTACCCGATTTCAAAATCTCCAATACCAAAAGATAGTGTTGGTTGTATACTTGGCGAACTACCGTAATCCATCCCACGCCAGACGTATCTGCTCATTAAATCAGCTCCAACGTTCAGTTTAAATGGTATATTACATTTTTTTTCCTGTGAAAAACCTGCCTGAAACATTACAAGAGCTAACAACAACGTAATAGAAAATAAAATCTTATTCATTTAATTTTGGTTTAACAATTTTAATGTCAACAAAATTATCTAACACAGAAATTATTGAGTATAAGGAATTAGGCGTAATTTTATTACGGAATAATGCTTAGAAATAGGTAATTTACCTATTGATTTCGGGATATATTGACTTGAATATTTTTTATCAACCTGTCTATTTTTATGGTTTTTCCGTGTCCCGGGTAAAAAACGGAGCATTCTGTTTTAGCCAGTTTATTCCAGCTGTTCATCATTTCATTTGTATCATCGGCAAAAGGTGGAAAAATATCATTTTTAAAGACGCCAAATAAAGTATCACCAACAAATGCGTACCTATCATTTATGGTAATACTTAATGAACCTGAAGAGTGACCAGGAGTTGAGAAAACGGTGATTTTTAAATTGTTATGTTCAAGCTGCATTTTTTCGTCAATAATAATTTCGGGTTCGCATGAAGGAATTCTTTTAATTATTGTGAAAATTTTATCTCCAAGAAAAGATGTAAATTTTGAATACTGGTTTGTGCCTGCAGGAATTTTAGTTCGGCCTTTTAGTAAACAATCAGCTTCTGAGCTATGAACAATGACCTTTGCTCCGGTATGTTTTTTAAAATAAGCGGTGTTAAAAGAATGGTCGAAGTGAGTATGAGTTAAAACGATATATTTAATTTCCTCCAGACAGATGTTCAGCTTTTTAAGTGATCTGAGAATGGTAGATTTGCTTCCGCGATAACCGGTATCAATAAGAATATAATTGTTTTTATTCCCAACCAGATAAGAATTGACTCTGAATCCCAAGAGTTTATGTATAAAAATTTTATTTTCTGAAGTTAAATTAACAGATTCAGCCAATATCAATAATTTTATTTTTGATACCATAAATAATAAGCTCGGCTGTGGTTTTCAGTCTTAACTTGCCCATAATGTGATTTTTATGACTGTCGACTGTGCGGACACTTATGTTTAACTGGTCGGCTATTTCTTTGTTCATCAGCCCTTTACCTACAAGTTGTATTATTTCAACTTCCCTGTTTGTAAGTGTTTCATTCTTATCGAGGCGATCAAATTTTGTTTGCGATTTTTTAATATAACTCTTTAAAATTGATGAAGAAATAAGTTTGCCAAGGTATTCTTCGCCTTCGGCTATAGAGTTAATTGCGTCAAGAAGCTCTTTACGTGAAGTATCTTTTGGTAAATAACCTTTTGCTCCGTTTATCATTCCGTTTACAACAAAATCTTCGTTTTTGTGCATTGACAGGATAAGAATTTTAATATCAGGATATTGTCCGGTAATTATTTTAGTAAGCTCTATTCCGCTGATTTTAGGCATTGTAATGTCAAGTACCAGAACGTCAGGTTTTAATACAACCAGAAGGCTTAACACCTCATCGCTGTTAGATGCCTCGGCAATAACATCAATATTACCTTCATCAGAGAGAAGGGATTTTATTCCATCTCTGAAAATCTGGTGGTCATCGGCAAGAATAACTTTGATTTTATTCATTTTTAAAGTATTATCTCTATTATTGTTCCTTTGCCAGGAGCAGTATTTATTTTAAAAGTTCCTCCTAACAATTCGGTACGGTCACGCATATTGAAAATTCCGTTTCCGGTTTTTTTTGATTCATCATAAATAAATCCAATTCCGTTATCCGAAATGTCAAGCAATATTTTCTCGTCAAATTTAATTATAATATCTGCTTGTGTTGCTTTTGAATGCTTTATTATATTGTTTAAAGCTTCCTGGATAATTCTGTAAAGATATATTTTAACTTTTTCATCACATTTGTCAGGCGCATCGGAGTAACTGAGATTAATAATTATTCCAGTATTATTTTTAACTTCTTCGCAAAGATTTTCAATAGCTGAAACAAGGCCAAATTCGGAAAGCACCGGTGGAGCAAGGTTTTCAGATATACTGATAATTTCTTTAGATGTAATTACCAAAAGATTTTTGGCTTCTTCAATTATTTGGGTTTTAAGCTCAGCAGAAGCATTTTCAGCTCTTTCAAGCTTCATTTTTATGGCAAGAATGTACTGCCCAAGTCCATCATGAAGTTCTCTTGACAATCGTTGTCTTTCCTGCTCTTGTCCGTCGATTACCGATGTAATTCTTTTTGATTTTTCTTCTTTAAGTTCGGATGTTTGTATTTTAAGTTTTTTAGCCATTTTATTAAAAGCTTCAGTAAGATCGCCAATTTCATCACTTGAGGTGTTTTCGATAAAAGTATCATAATTACCGTTTGAAATGCTTTCGGCTGCCTGCTTAAGCTTAATTACGGGTGATGAAATTCTTCTTGATAAAATAAAAACAATTCCAAAAATTAAAAGAGCTATTATTATGCTTAAGATTATAATACTGTTTCTTAAATTATAAATTGGAATCATCGCTTCTCTGACATCAATTTCTGCAACAACAGCATATTTATGCCTGTTTAATTCAATAGCTGAGTATGAACCGAAAACCATAATATCGCGGTAATCTTTATATTCACTTACACCCGACTTTCCGGCAAGTGCTTCTGTTATGCCTTTTGTTTTAACTGTAATTTTTGAAGCTGTATTATCTGTAAATCTTGAACTTGTTAGCATTGTATAGTTTTCATCAACTATATAGGCTTCACCGGTTTTACCAAGACCGTTTAACGGATTAGTGTTAAACATCAAGGAATTTAAATCTTCTTTTTTTATTTTATTTGAAGAGTCTGAATCTTTTTTCAAATTGGCGAAATATCTTTCGAGACTTTGTATTTTTTCAAATCTTACTGATGTTAACTGCTCATAAGTTCTGGAAATAAGGGCTTTATTAGCAGTAAAATATGAATAACAACTAAGAATAAGTATTGTAATAATGCTAAGTATCAGATAATAAACAAATAATTTTTGTGCAAGACTTGTTTTTCCCTTGTTTTGTTCTTTCATTAAAAACGAATTACTTATTTAAATTATAAAAATTTTTTAAAGATGGCAGTAGGCTTACAATTATCAATATTATCCCGTAAAACGAAAAAACAGTTTGTATTGCAGCACCATATCCTATTAACATTAACTGGAAGTCCATCCACAACACCAGTATAATACCGCTGTAAAGAGAATAGGTCCACGACCAATGCATATTTTTATAAATATTTAGAAAACCTGCCCATTTCCAATCGGGTTTGGCAAATAATGGATAAATAAGAAAAGACGGAAATATCCCCATAAAAAATAAAAGTATTAAGCCGGGAAAAAGATAATTGTGAAATGGTGTTCCTTCAAGAAATGTAATAGACATTTGCAAAATGCTGCCATCAGGTTTTATCACAAGGCCTAAACCGCCATAAAGACCACCTAAGGCTAAAAATATCACCAAAAAAACAAGTAAATAAAAACTAATCGGTCTTCTTTTTTTAATCATCATAATTTATTCAAAGAATATAGTGAAAAATAAATATAAGTTTAGTGCGCTTACAATTGCAGCAATAGAAAACAATGTGATTTTTGTAAATAAATTGTTTTTATATTTTCCCATAACTTTTTTTGAAGAAGTAAGATATATCTGAAGAAAAATAGTGATTGGGAGTTGAATACTTAGCATCATTTGGGATAAAATAAGTGCATTAAAAGCATCTTTTACCAAAACAATAATAAATAAAGCGCCTAAAAATGATAATACTACTCCGAATCGTGAATGTTTGTCTTTTATATCAAAAGGTTCGTTGCTCATGCCTGCGAAAATAGTTCCTGCCGCAAAACCGGAAGTTATTGTAGAGGCAATTCCTGCAAAAAGTAAAGCTATGGCAAATACAATTCCTGCATTATTTCCAAGTAAAGGCTCAAGTAAGTTTTTTGCGTCCTGTAGTTCTTTAACAATAAAACCGTTACCAAAAAAAGTTGAGGCGGCAAGAAGTATTATTGCGCAGTTTATTGCCCAACCGGCTAACATCGATACTATCGTATCAATAAATTCATATTTTAACTGTCTTTTAATTTGTTCATCATCTTTCAAGTTCCATTGACGACTTTGGATTACTTCGGAGTGAAGGAAAAGATTATGAGGCATTACTACGGCACCAAGAACACTCATAATAATAATCATTGATCCTTTCGGAAAACTTGGTTTTACAAACGAAACGGAAGCAGTAGCCCAATCGATATTAACCAGCGATAATTCATAGATAAACGATAATCCTATTATTGCCACAAACCCAATAATCCATTTTTCGATTATACGATATGAGTTTGTAAAAAGCATGATAACAACAAATAATAGAGTAAGAATGGCTCCGGCAACTATCGGGATATGAAAAAGCATATTAAGAGCTATAGCGGTTCCAAGCATTTCGGCCATTGATGTTGAAACAGAAGCAAGCATTCCGGTTGAAAGCAATATTTTCGACCATGGGTTTTTTATGTGTTTATTAGCGGCTTCTGCAAGACAAAGACCGGAGGCAATTCCTAAATGAGCAGCATTATGCTGTAAAACAATAAGAATTATCGTCCCAAGGGTAATAATCCAAAGAATAGAGTAACCAAAGCCGGAGCCCGCTGCAAGGTTGGAAGCCCAGTTTCCCGGATCAATAAATCCGACAGTAACAAGCAGTCCCGGACCAATATACTTCAGTATATCAAGCGCTCCAAATCGCGGTTTTGTCTTATCCTTTCCTAAAAACACAAAAAGGGTTATTTGTTATACATGGCAAATATACGGTGATTTATAATAAAATGGCAAGTTTTGAATATATGGTTATTGCCTTCGGTTGGGTTTCTTAATTGATAAGCGCGTGAGAGTTTTTGCTAAAATCCAAAAAAACAGCTTTACAGTGATGGAAAACATTACTGAATCAGAAGAGTGAGTTGGAGAGCTAGTACTTAGAAACAGAAGTGAGAGTGCTTGCACTCTCACTTCTGTTTGTACCCGAGGCCGGAATCGAACCGGCACGAGTGTAACCTCACTGGTTTTTGAGACCAGCGCGTCTACCAGTTCCGCCACTCGGGCATGGCTTAATTAGTTGGCAAAGATAATATTTTTTATTTATAATCATTATTTCCTTCCTTTTTATCTCCGAATATCTCTTAAAAAGCATTAAGATTGCCTTTCCCGTAAATTTTTATGAGTTTAAAACTGCCTGTTTATCAAAATATTAATGGCAGATTTTCGCAAATATGATTAAGTGTTTAACTGTTTTTTAAAAAAAATGAAAAATAAAGCTTGACAAAACAATATTTAATTAGGTATATTTGTACCGAAATAAATAATTAATTTAAAACCTTTTATTATGAAAACGTTAAAATTATTTTCTATGCTGCTTCTGATTACAATAGTAGCAATATCTTGTAAAAAAGAAACTGGTCCTGCCGGTCCCGCTGGCCCTGCCGGTCCTGCTGGTGATAATGGCAATCCGGGAACAGCAAATGTTATATACTCGCAATGGATAGGATTTGATGCTGCTAAATGGAGTGCCACTTCAGTTACAGAATGGGGTAAAACAATGAGGATTTATACTGATTCAATCAGTGCGATAACACAAAAGGTTGTTGATAGTGCTGCAATTCTGGTATATTTTAAAACTGTTGGAAATACCCAAACTTCTCAGTTGCCAATGAATTTTTACGGACTTACTGCATTTGTTAATCAATACGTAGGTTTTAGGGTTTCAAAAGGAGCTCTTCAAATATTACTCTATAATATTGATGATAATAATGACCCGGGCGTTTTTACAGGAACCCCGACGACAAATGCTTTCCGTTATATAATTATTCCGGGTGGAGTGCCGTTAAGCGGAGCAAAAATTACAAATGCCGAACTTAAAGCAATGAGTTATAAACAGGTTTGCAATTATTTTAACATTACCGAATAGCTTTATATACCACACACAATTTTAGCCTGTCGGCATTTGTCGGCAGGCTTTTTTATTTGTCAAATCTCTGTCATGGAAAACTAAAAAACCCTTACCGCACGTATATAATGCGATAAGCTTTTATTATGTATTGCTGTTGCCGAACCGCTGCCAAAATTTGCAGCGTGTGCCGAATTTGCATCCGATTGTAAACTCGACCAATAATAATCCGAAGCAAAGACTCCTATTGACGCTTTATTTGTACGAACCAGTCCAAGCTCATATATATTAGGTAAATACCAGTCATTATATCCTCCCAAACTTAGATCACTGCATATTTTTGCAGCTATTCCTGCGGTTGTGCATTCCGAAATAATTGAAGCTGTGTTTTGAATTCCTGTTCCAAGAGCAGTCATATTTGCACCAGATATCAATGTTCCGGTACAACCCCATTCGGCACCGGTACTTAAATCATTTGCCGTAACAATAAGACCATGTGTTTGTCCAGCAACAAATCCCGGATCTCCGGCCTGAAAAATATATGCAATAACACCACCCTGATAACTGGCACCTATGCCCGTAACTAAAAGTACATTGTTACCATAGGCAGTTCCTGAACTATTGGTGGCGTATGCCCTTATATAATATGTTTTCCCTACATTCAATCCGGTAATGGCACTGACAAACAAGCCTGTACCGCTTCCATCAATTGTTTTATTATCGTTAATGGTTGGATTTAATGACATTCCCCAACAAACCCCACGCGCAGTTACTGTTGCTCCGCCATCAGATGTAACAGTTCCGCCTGAAGTAGCTGAAATTCCGGTACGGTCGGATATCGCTGTTGTGGCAACTGTTGGGGCAGAAGCAGTGGTTGTGGTGTTATTTGTATTTGTATTATCATCTTTTTTGCAACTGCAATTAATAATAAACAAAACTGAAAACACTGCAATTAATAAGAACCCTGTTTTATTAGAATTTTGCTTCATGACACAAATTTTTATTAATTATCTGATAATTTATGGATTAATAAAATATTATTCAAACAGATTACTCTTAAAAAAGCAGTAATAATTTCTAAAGTCATCAAAGATATACTTTTTAATAAGATAACCTATAAAATATAAGAAGAGTTAAAAAAGATATATGTACTTATTGTGTTTTTAATCCTTAATACACCTTACCGATTGCCCGTATTGTAAAGCCGAAGCGCCGGTATTTAATACAGCATCATTGTTGTTTACCCACATAATCCTTTCGCCGGTTCCCCAATAAATTGATTTGGTTGCAAAATACATATATGAGCCGTAGTAACTTCTGAAACCTAACGGTAACCCCGAAAATCCGCTTGAATTGTTTGCTCCGGTGTTTGGCGTAGTCCACAATGTACAGCAAGGGTCTTTTATTGCGCCACCACTTCCACCAAGGGCAGAACTAAGTGTATTGAATTCCGTTTGCGAAGGACAATGCCATCCCAATGGCGCTAATATGCGTGTATCACCAACTGCAAAACCATTGTAAAAGCACCCGTAAATTCCCGCATAAGCAGTAGAATCATTATTATAATAGCATCTTGCACCGGCACCCATATTCTGCCACTGAGTATTATCAGTAATATATTGAATAATATCCCCGTTACGGTAATGAGTTGTCTTTAAATTCTCAGCCATCCATATTTGAGTACCTATCTGAACAACTGCATAATTGTTTCCGTCAATATCTGTACATGCCACAAAATTAAAAGTAATGCTCTCGTTTTGAGTTGGCACCAGCATGTAAACAGTACGGTAAATTCCTCCTGAATATCCAGTAAACTTCAACCTTTCACCATTAAAATATAACATCTGTACAGTTGATTTCCTGCCTTTTTCATATTTTTTCAACAAATTATTATTTTCATCCTGTGTAATTTCCATTGAAGATATCCTGTCAAAAGTTATCCTCTCACTTCCGTTACTGCCATTGGCAGATATCAGCTTTGAGTACAAATAACCTTTGTCGGATTTAACACTGACAATATAAATTCCCGTTCCTGCTCCGGCAAGAGAATAGCAATTGATGCCATTTAACAGATATACATTATTTTGCACAATAATTTTTCCAGTAATGTCGAATATCTCAATCAATGCATTTCCGGCTTCCGACTGTTCAATATTAATAAAACAGTTTCCAGTTGAAGGATTAGGAAAAACCATAAGCCTGTCATTAGTTTTCTGCAAAGCATTATTTAATCCGACAGCGCCGGTCAGCTGAAGAATATCGCTTCCCAAAATAACAGTATCGGTGCACCTTGCAAGATTTTCAACCTTAACCGAATCAACTGTAGTTGAAGCACCTGTACCGGCAAAACTTATCAGATAATTCTGCGAATAAGTTCTTTCATTAATAATAATTACCAAAAAAACAATAAGAAATACTGCTGATTTTTTCATAGGATAATATATTTTAATGGGTATAATAAATGCTAAAAATAAGAAATTATTCATCTGTTTTCAAGTAATTACATTTTTTTATCAATTAATCTTTCTGTAAATCATTTGAAAATCTTTATTCTTTTAGCGCTCCCCTAACCGCCAAGCGGCGGAGTAGGGTCTGGCTATCCGCTGCAAGTTTTCGTGGGCGGTGTCGGTCAGGCAGAGCCTGTACCCTAAGCGTTGATCATAGCCGTAGCTGAGTTGAGCCGAAGTGTGTAGAAACCTATACCGTTTAAACCTACCAACAAACGACAACCGATTACCGAAAACCAATTACAGAAACACATATTTGCAGGAAACCGAAATTGCTAAAGAAAACAGTATGATGGCCAAATAAAAAGGTTTTCTTTTCATGAACAAAAGAATTTGTACTAATTATCATTAAAATGAATATCCTATCCCATAATTAAAATTAATACTGGCTATTGGTTCCGTCATGCTTCCATGCTGATAATAAAACATATCACCTCCTATCCACCGCAGGTCACCTATATAATACCCAAGCTTCCAGAATATTGCAAGTCCTTTTTTTCCTGTATATCTTATTCCGGCAGGATTAACAGAAAGAGCTAGAAAATATTTATAAAACTGGTATTTATTATTAGGTGTTGAATAAGCTAAACCAAAACCTGATTCCCAAGCAATCCTTTTACCCAATAGAAAATTTATATTTACAGGAACAGCATAAGACCATCCAACTGAAAGGCCTGCACTTGCCATACACTTAAATTTCTTTTTTGCATATAAAACCCTTTCATAATCGAGTGAATAAAAAATTGGAGAACCTGCTACATCCAAAAATGAAATAGTACCCAGTCTTAAAAACAGTGCATTCTTTTTTGCCTTTTCTAAGTTAATCGTATCATACTGACCAGATAACCTCTTCGTAAACTCAATTACCTTGTTCTTCTTTTTTATAACAGGATTATTTTGAGCTATAACCGGTTTTGATATTATTTCCGATAAAATAAATAAGATTATTAAATATTTTTTGACAGAAAATCTCATAAGCTCCATATTTTTACAATTAGTTACAAAACCTACAGCTCCATATTACTCGTGATTCTTTATAGACATCATGTATTAATTGACCATTTATTGTACAACCTTGCCCAGGATTCCAACACCAGATACAACTGCATATTTCGAAACCTGAAGAATCATAATAATCATATCTGTCAACACCACCGCTGATGGGGCTATAATCAAAAAGATAAATGCAGTTTTCATTATTGTCCTTATACTCAACAATGCTAACAGGTGTTTTGAGGTGGTTTTCATCTTCAAGATACTTGTACATTTTTATTTTTTCTTTTATCCATTGAGGAATATCAGAGGGATAATCTTTCTTACATGAATTTGAAAAAATTAAAACAAATACCAATAAGATAATATTAAAATAAGAATGTTTGTATTTCATAGATTTGTTTTATTAAAATGAATAACCGAAACCAAAATTTATAGTTTAAGCTAGTCTATAAAAGTATTGTGATTTTATATAAATTTCATAAAATAATTCACCACCAAACAAATGCAAATCACCTATAAAATAACCAAACTTAAAGAATGAAGTGAATCCTTTTTTCCCTGTATATCTTATGCCTACAGGATTTATTGTAAAAAACATATATTTTGTATAACTTTTCGACTTTTCAAATGAACAATAAAATTTAAACCCAATTCCTGATTCCCAGCTAATTTCTTTCCAACTATAAAATTTATATTTAACGGTGTAATGTTTAAGATTTTGAAACAGAAAAACCAATACTTGTTGTGAATTTAAATATATTTTTTGCAATAATAATTCTTTCATAAAACAGTGAATATAACACCAGTGAATTACTTATACCTAAAAATGCAATTGTACATATTCGTATAAATACTGCATTCTTTCTCACCTTCTCAACTTTAGTCGAATCGGTTTGAGCTATAACAGGCTTTACTATTATAACCGACAAAAGAATCAAGATAATTATATATTTTTCATTTCTGCTTTTTTTTGACCGATATTAAAAACTATCCACTTCAAATATATATCTTTTTTATAATAGAGCAAAAAGAAAGTAAAATCACCTGAAACTATCGAGGTTTAATGTCTATAGCACAATGTATGATACTTATTGAAATGACCTCAGCATCAATTGTAAGCTGATAAATGCTTATTGCAGGGTGTTAAATGTCTTTTGAATTGTTACTATTGTTTTTTGCATAGTTCAAATGTCTTTGGCAGGTATAACATTGTCTATTGAAATATTCTAAATGTCCATTGCAGATAGCACCATGTCTTTTGCAATATCCTTAATGCCTTTTAAAACCACATTAACGCCTTTTGAAATCTTAAAATGCCTTTTTAAATCCGCACATTGCTCATTGCAAGGTCATCCATGTCTTTTGAAAACCTGGTCTTGTCATTTGCAACCTTCTTATTGATCAGTCATCTTCTCTTCCGTCTTAACTCAGTTTCGACACTTAACCTTCGGTGAAGGCTCTGTCTGACTGCATCATCGCATCAAACCACTCATACCGGGGACTGAGGGTAGTCGAAGTCACCGCAGTTACAGACTTTGAACTAAAGAAACCTAAAGCCTGATGAACCCAGAACATTGAACTAATGAACCAGAGCCTTTTTAATAAACTCCGCCGTATATCCTTTCTTACTTTTAGCAACTTCTTCCGGGGTGCCTGTACAAATAAGCTCGCCGCCGCGCTCGCCGCCTTCAGGACCGATATCAATTATATGATCGCATACTTTTACCACATCCATATTATGCTCAATAATTATTATGGTATTGCCTCTTTCAACAAGTTTGTTGAGAACATTCATCAGTATGCGGACATCTTCAAAGTGAAGTCCTGTCGTTGGTTCATCGAGTATATAAAGGGTTTTGCCCGTGTCTTTCTTCGAAAGCTCAGTGGCAAGCTTAACTCGTTGTGCTTCTCCGCCGGAAAGTGTTGTTGACTGTTGCCCCAGAGTTATATAGCCAAGCCCTACGTCGCTGAGTGTTTTTATTTTCTGTATAATGGAAGGAATGTTTTCAAAAAACTCAACGGCTGTTTCAATATTCATATCAAGCACATCGGAGATTGATTTTCCTTTGTATTTTATTTCTAATGTTTCCCGGTTATATCTTCTGCCGTTGCAGTTTTCGCAAACCACGTAAACATCAGGCAGAAAATTCATTTCTATTGTTCTCAGTCCTGCACCTCCGCAGGTCTCACACCTGCCTCCCGGCACATTGAATGAAAATCTTCCCGGAAGATAACCTCTTACCTTTGCCTCCGGAATATTTGCAAATAGTTTACGGATATCGTCGAACACTCCTGTGTAAGTTGCAGGGTTCGACCTTGGTGTTCTCCCTATCGGCGACTGGTCTATCTCTATTACCTTGTCTATATTTTCAATTCCTTCAATACTTTTATATGGCAGCGGTTTTGCTTCTGCACGGTAAAATTTATGACTGAGAATAGGATAGAGGGTTTCATTTACCAATGATGATTTGCCGCTTCCAGATACTCCCGTTACACATATCATCTTTCCAAGAGGAAACTTAACGGTAATATCTTTAAGATTATGCCCTGTAGCTCCTTTTATTATCAGGTTTTTTCCTGATCCTTCACGGCGTTTTTCAGGAATTGCAATTATTTTTGTTCTGTTGAGATAGTCGGCGGTAATGGTGTTTAATTTTTTAATCTCCTCAGGTGTTCCAATAGCAACAATCTTTCCTCCGTTTATTCCTGCTCCCGGGCCGACATCAACAATATGGTCGGCCGAACAAATCATTTCCTCGTCGTGCTCTACAACTATTACCGAATTGCCTATATCTCTCAGCTGTTTAAGAGAATCAATCAGTTTAAGGTTATCTCTCTGATGCAGCCCGATGCTTGGTTCGTCGAGTATATAAAGCACACCAACCAGCTGTGAGCCTATTTGTGTCGCAAGTCTTATACGTTGCGATTCACCACCTGAAAGGCTCGCAGATGCACGGTTCAGCACAAGGTAATCAAGACCTACATCAAGAAGAAATTTTGCTCTGGTTTTTATCTCGCGTGCAATCTCATTGCCTATCTTCATCTTTTTGGCATCGAGGAACTTTTCCGGTTCACAAAACAGATTATAAAACCTGTAAAGATCAATATTTGCCATTTCGGCTATATTCATCCCTGCGATTTTGAAATGCCTTGATTCTATCTTTAGTCTTGTTCCATGGCATTCAGGGCAGGTTTTTTTGTTCATGAAATTACCTGCCCATTTTTTTACTGCATTTGAATTGGTTTCGCTGTTCTGGTTTGTAATAAAATTAACGATACCTTCGAAATTGAGTTTATATGTTGAAGTAATTCCAAGATATTCGTTCTTATAGTTTATTATTTCATCTGATCCGTAAAGTATTGTATTTATTGCATCATCTGAGATATCTGATACAGGTGTGTCGAGGGTAAAATCGTATTTTTTCCCTATGGCTTCAATCTGATGAAATATCCAGGTGTTTCGGTATGTTCCTATTGGTGCGATAGCTCCGTTTCTGATTGTCTTTCTTTTTTCGGGGATTATCTTATCAATATCTATCTCTGATATTTCACCTAAACCGTTACATTTATTGCATGCACCATAAGGTGAATTAAAAGAAAATGAGTTTGGCTC
Organism: uncultured Bacteroidales bacterium; assembly: GCA_964512865.1. Classification (GTDB taxonomy): domain Bacteria; phylum Bacteroidota; class Bacteroidia; order Bacteroidales; family CAIWKO01; genus CAZELC01. The sequence continues at coordinate 17,137 of CAZELC010000001.1, read as the reverse complement.
GGGTTCTTCATAAGATACTCCTGAAACCGGGCACATTAGTGAGCGGCTTAGGTATCTGATATTATTATCTTCTTCGTTAAGCACTATAAGTGAACCTTTTCCCTGTTTCATGGCAAGCTGTACTGATGCAACAAGTCGCTGACGGGCGCCTTCACTTACATTTATTCTGTCAATTACTATTTCAATATCATGAGTTTTGTACCTGTCGAGTTGCATGCCGAAGCTGAGTTCTTTTATTTCCCCGTCGACTCTTACTCTGATGAATCCAAGTTTTCTTATCTGTTCAAAAAGCTCACGGTAATGTCCTTTGCGGCCTTTTACCTTCGGAGCAAGTATGCTTATGTTTTTGTTATAGTAGTTTTCGGTGATGATGTCAATTATCTGGTTTTCCGTATATCGTACCATTTTTTCACCGGTTACATAAGAATATGCATCTGCAACCCTTGCATAAAGTAATCTTAAGAAGTCATATATCTCTGTAATGGTCCCGACAGTCGAGCGAGGGTTTTTGTTTGTTGATTTTTGTTCTATTGCAATAACAGGACTTAGCCCTGTTACTTTATCAACGTCAGGTCTTTCCATATCACCAATAAACTGACGTGCGTAATTGGAAAATGTTTCCATATAACTTCTTTGTCCCTCTGCATAAATGGTATCGAAAGCAAGAGATGATTTTCCGCTGCCGCTTAAGCCTGTAATTACAACGAGTTTGTCGCGAGGTATTGTAAGGTCGATATTTTTAAGGTTATGCACCCTTGCACCGTAAACCGATAAAACATTTTCAGATGTTTCAATATCAGGATTTTCAACAGGAGTTTTAACGGCGGGTTTCATATCAGGTACAGATGCCTTCAAAATTTTTGCAAAAGTACTAATAATTTTCTGGTTATATTTTAGTGCTGAATGAAAAAGATTGGCAGTTCTTATTATTTAGAACGGCAAAGAATTATTGCTAATGCCTTAACAATTTGTAATACGCATTTCTGTATTGTTAATCAATACAATGGCAATATCATATCACAGAAAAAACTAATTGTCTCTTTTACTGTCGTAATTTCTCAGCTTCTTTTCTGGCATCGTCAAGCACCTTATTGGCTTTAACTTCTGCTTCCTGCTGAAGCTGATTGGATTTATTTGTTGCTTCCTCAACAAGTTTTTCGGCAGTTTTTTTAGCGGCAGCTTTTGTAATCGGATTATTTGCCTGATCCACCAACGCTTTGCCTTGTTTGTCGGCCTCTGCAATTAAAGCATCTCCTGCAGATTTTGCCTGTGCTCTTATTTGATCGGCAGCAACCTGGGCATCGGCAAGTATCTTCTGAATCTTAGCTTCTACATCGGCTTTAACCTGTTTCACTTCCTGATTAACTTTGTCCTTTACCTCTTCAATTACCTGATTTTTGAGATCATTAACTGCATCATTCACACTTTTTTTAATATTAGTCGAAATTGTAGGTTTTGTTATTGTCCCACCAATCTTTGCTGCAACAATAATAACATTTCCGGGTTGGATATTTAACCCGTTGCTGTTTGCCTTGCTGACCATATCATTAAGAACACCGTTGGCAGCGCCTCCAAATAGTTCGCGAGGTATTTCCATGACAACGTCATAGCTTATACTTTGGTCAAGTGAGTTCCACCCGCTAATTGTTGTTTTTATTTTTTCGAAAGTAAATGAATATGGCTTAACTTCTACTTTACCGTTTGCAAAGCTGAAGTTCAATGCTACCTTGTCGATACCAAGGTTTCTGAATTTGTCTATCTTGAGTGCGTCAGCAATTTTATTTAGAGGTTCGAAGCCTTTAACAGATAGGTTATTAGCGCTAAGTGCACCACTTCCGTTCATACTGTTATATTGCGGGTTCATCTTACCGTCAAACAAAGAGTTAAGTTTCATTTTTGCTGAGAACTTTCCACTGCATTTTTCAGCAACCGGAGCAAGTTTCTGAACAGTTACAAAAGTTTTCCAGGTTTGCGGTATATCAAAATTGGTGATGTCGAGGTTGAAATCAACCTGTGGCTCTGCTTTTTGTGTGCTATAGTAACCGTTAACGGTAAGCCCACCTCCAAGAATGTTCATTTTAAATGTTTCAAGGCTGAGTTTGCGATTATTAAGCTTAATAATTCCAAGAACATTTGACATATCAAGGTTGTCATATAAAATTCTTCCGAAGGATGACCTGAGTGATAAGTCGAGATTTGCCGGAACCTCAATTGCAGTAATACCTGATGATTTCTCTGTATTGTTTGCAGACACTGCTTCCTTGTTGCCTGAGTCGGTCATGAACTCGTTAAGATCAAGCAATGTTGATTTGGTTTCGAAGCTCCCTTTAAGCAGTTCATTTTTGAAAACATAAAATAACAGGTTGTCAAGTTTTCCTTTTGCAGCAATGTCTGATTTTCCTATTTTCAGATTACAAATAGGCATATCGACAAATGCCGGTGAGAAAAGCATTTTTATTTCATTAATTATAACTCCCATTGGAAAATCTTTGCTTTTGTATGACATATTCGAAATTCCAACTTCACCCTTAGCTTCAAAGTCCTCATATTTCTTTTTTTCTATGGAAGATAATTTGCCCTTAAGTGCAATATCGGCCTTCACGTTTCCGTTAAGCTGGTCGGTAGCTTCCATAGGATAAAACTGTTTTACTTCTGCAAGGTTAAGTTTAATTTTTATTGCTCCGTTAATATTTGGATCAGAAACCGGTGTTGTAACAAGCATCTTAATATCGGCAGGATTGCTACCCATTTCAAGATGCAGTTTTTTGATATCGATAATAGTATTGTCAGTTTTTCCATCCTTATTGCTCACCTTCAAATCGAGATTGATATTGTTCACTGCTTTTGGAAGATCGGGATATTTAAACATGGCATTTTCAACAAGCAGATTAAGTGCAAAAGCGGGAATTCGTTTTTCATTATAAATACCTTTTAAATAGCCGTCGAGTGCCAGCTTTCCTTTTGCTTCCACCTTATCAAAACTCTTAGAGTAAACTGCCGGAACAAGAGACAATATATTTTTGAATTCGGTCTTTTTCGTGTTGAATTTAATGTCCATCTCAATATCTTCTTTTGGCATGGCTATCCATCCGTCAAAGCCGAGAAAGAGGTTGTTAAGCATGAATTCATTTTCTTTGAAAGTATATTTTGAATTTTTAAGATCGGCATCTATATCTGCCTTTAGTGAAATATTGGCTTTTTTAAGATATGTGACTCCACCATAACTAAAGTTAACAGTGTCAATTGTTGTCTTTGTTTTAAGAGACGTGAAATCTGCACTTAAATCACCACTGAGTTCATGGTCTAAGCGTTTAATACTTGCATGCATATCACCATCCATATCATCATAAAATATCGTAGAGTTAACTATTTCAAGCTTATTAAGGGAAAGTTTGAATGTTGACGGTTTGGCAGGCTCGGCTTTTTTAGTGGTGTCGGCAGAAGCTTTGGCTATATCCCAGTTAGCCTTGCCGCCTTTTAGTACTTTAAGTTTTATCTTTGAATCGTTGATGGATATTTTTCTTATATTATACTGGTCGCCTTTAATAACGCTGAAAAGCCCAATTGTAACTCTAATCTTTTTGACATTTGCCAATGTGTCTTTATCAAACTCTTTAACACCTACAACCGTAAGATCATCCAGCCCAAGTGTAAGGTTTGGGAAATTTCTGAACATGGTAAGGTGATAATCCTTGAAATCCACTTTAGCATTTATGGAATTGTTAATTTCAGTCTTTACTGCTTCCACAATCTGTTTCTTGAAAACAACAGGCAGAATAATTGCCATCAATATCAGAAATAAAATAAATATCCCTAACCATTTAAGGCTCTTTTTGAGGATCTTTTTAGCTTTCATATATTTTAGGTTTTGTTTTTAAAATAGTTTTCAAATATACAGTTGTTAAAATTAAAAGGCAAATAATTAATTGTTGTAATTTAGGAAATCTGGTGGTGTAAGCTAATTTATTATTATTGCCGGCTTATATTAGTTTTTAAGTTTCAGGAGAATGAAGTTTTTTAAAATAAAATTTTTTTTAAAGAAGATTTAGTATATATTTATACCATAAACTATTAATAATTTTTTTGTTAAGGTTTCTTATTCCTAAAAAACTTATTAAATAGATTTAGGATTTCTGAGCATTCCATTTACTAAGTATCGCAATCTACGCTGCTTTTACCCTTTTGTTAATCTGGTCAGTATAAATTAAAATAAATATAATGAAGACAAAAGTCCTGCTTATTATCTTGTCATTGCTTTATGTAAGCCTTTTTGTACAATGCGAAAAAGAAAAAACAACAGCAACACTTAAAATTACAGTAATGAGCGCTAATCTTATTAAACAAAACGGATTAAATGTTCAGATTAATAAAAGCGGTTCTACTTTGACCTACAATAAAACAACAGGTTCGGATGGAGTGGCTGTCTTTAGTGATATTGAGGCCGGTTCATATTCAATTACTGTCGCCGGATCATACACCAGCAGCGATCTTACCACAGTCAGCCCGGGACAAACTCTTAATACGACAGTAATTATTTAATATATCAACAGGATGAGAAAGAGTAATTATTTAATACTAATTATAATTGCATTAAGTTTAATGACAGGCAAAAATATTTTTGCTCAGGAAGGTTCATATTATTATACAATAGGGACTGAATTTCATTCAAAAAATTCAAAGTGTACTGATATAAGGATAAGATGCTTTAAAACTGAAGATATGCTCTGCGATAAAGAAATGAAATATCAGAAAAGTCAATATTGGGAATATCTTAAGGAAACGTATGATGCTGAGTATTTTTATAAGGATAATAAAGTAGCTAAATTCAATGATGCTTTAAGAATTTTTGGGCCATATAAATCATGTGATGAGGCATTGAAAAATTCTTGCAGTCGTTATGGATATGAGAAGTATGATAATGAAACCATAAAGCTGCTGGGTTGTATAAATACCTGCTATTATGATCAAGGTTTCAAATATAAGTCCTGTTCAATGGAAAATATCAAGAAAGGAAATACTGAGCTGGCAAAAAATAAATTTGATGAAGCGATCTCCTTTTATGAAGAGGCTCTTGAATGCGATTGTGGAAGCAAAGCTGATGAAATTAATGAGAAAATTGAAAATGCACAAAAAGCCAAAACTGATTATGCAAAAAAACAACTGGAAATAAAGAGGAATAATTTTGAAAAAAATGTTAGTAATGGAAAAAACTCTTTTAATAGTAAGGATTTTTTGTCGGCACAGAGTTATTTTGAAAATGCAGCTAAGTTGTTTGCACTTGATACAACTTGTGTTAGGATGCTTAATCAGTCAAAAAAAGAAAATTATAAATATTATGTAGAAAAGGGTGACAATGAATTTAAAATTGGCAATTTCTCGAAAGCCTTAGAAAACTATAATCTTGCAAAATCAATTTTGCCAAACGAAAAAGGATTAAGCACTAAAATAAATAATGCGAATTATGGTTTTAATATTGAAAAAGGCAAAGGTGAAATGGCCGCGAAGCAATATGAGGCGGCAAAACAATCATTCGAAAAAGCCCTCCAATATCATCCAAACGATGCTACTGCCAATAAATATTTAGAACAGGTTAATAATTTGATAAAGGAGAATCAGGTCATCCAACTTCAATCTGAGATTAAAAAGTATAAAAAATCAATACCAAAGGACATTGGTATTGGCATGGCAGTCTTAGCAGGAGGGGTTCCATTAACAATTTATGGTGTTTCCGTTGAGCAGGAAAAGGAAACACTTGGTCTAGTAATGATTGTTGTGGGAGGTATCATGGATCTTTATGGGCTTATTTCAACCATTATTGGATTTAGTGATATTGGAAAGTTGCAAAAAAAGAAGAGGGAACTAAAAAGACTTCAGAATAATTAGAAATGAATGAATTTATAAATGTTATTTCTTTAAAGTTAACAAAGATATAAACCAGTTTTGCATATGAATTAACAAAAATTAATATTATTACTAATTTAAAACAAATTATTATGAAAAAGTTAAAATTTGTATTTGTTGTAATTATGGTAGTACTTCTATCATCATTTTCTAAGGGTCCTGATAAAATTAATTTCAGTGAGAAAAAGCCTCAATATGTTTATATAACAGCTTTCGGAAGCAATGATTATGAAATGCACAGACTTTACTCAAATGTTTTTGTTATTCCTGATGATAAATTGAGTGATTCTCAAATTGAAGTACCGTTCTATGATGTAGTTAAAGTAAAATACGGCTCGAAATACTATATGTGGGGTAATTATCAGGTATGGCGATATAAAACAAAATCGGAGGCCGACAAGGCCCGTACAAAAGATATTGGAGATACAAAGTCTGATGGTGCCTGGAAGGTAGATTATATTAACGATTATTCCTATTGATAATATAAATATGGGAAACCGCATTTATAAATTAATTATAAGAAAAAATTTGCACTGAAACAATTCAATTGCAAATCAAATCTTTATGCATTTTTTACTTTGAGCTTTTCATTCAACTCAAATGCATTTAGCTTTGTATTTCATTGAAGAGCACAGTTATAGTATACTGAAAAATAAAGCTATTATTAATAAAATTTAAAATTATACAAAATGAAAAAGGCAATTATTTTATTTATTGCAATCATATCATTATCAATTTTTGCTCAGAAATCATTCTCTCAAACGGTTACTGAATCAGAAACAAAAGCAATATTTGATTTGTTCTGGGGTGCAGGTGCTTCCTCCGGACTTGATATAAATGATGCTGATATTGAAAAAGCAACAACTTTGTTTAAAGAGCTTCTTGAAAAATCTTGCGAAGAAGACGTTATTGTATCTAATGTTTTCACAGCACCAAGGCTAACAAGTCTTGCTATGACAATTGTCAGAACCAGCTTTACAAACTGCAAGAATGGCACTAACGAAGGAAAATACTATGAAAATATCAGAAAGACGATTGCCTTGAAAAATAAAAGTGCTTTTGAAACAAGAAAACAAACGGGAGAGTGGTAATCTTATTGGTGATTAATCTTTAAATATTATGAAAACACAAAAAATCTTTTTAGCATTAATTGCAATGATGCTTTTTTCATCTTTTTCAATAGTTCCTCATAAACTAATTACAAATGAGAAAAAGCCTCAATATGTTTATATAACAGCTTTCGGAAGCAATGATTATGAAATGCACAGACTTTACTCAAATGTTTTTGTTATTCCTGATGATAAATTGAGTGATTCTCAAATTGAAGTCCCGTTCTATGATGTTGTTAAAGTAAAATACGGCTCGAAATACTATATGTGGGGCAATTATCAGGTATGGAGATATAAAACAAAGTCGGAGGCAGACAAGGCCCGTACAAAAGACATTGGCGATACTAAGGCAGACAATTGGAAAATAGAATATATTAACAATTATTCGTATTAAGAGTTTATTGATGAAAATGAGCCCTGCACTTATTTATAATCAAAAAAATATCATTATGAGAAGAATAAAATTACAAATTAGATTATTGTTTTTTGCTCTGGCATTTTCTTTAAACTCAAAAGCTTCATACTGGTATATTGTCACCGAAAACATTTGTCTTGAAGAAATGTATAACAGTCCGGGGAATTATTATACTTCATTAAAACATCTTTTTGTTTATGATGTGATTTACTCCGACTATGAAATTTGTTACAAAGAACAATTGAAAGTAAAAGAAGCTTTTGAAAAGGCAGTTAAGCAAAAGTATATAAAATATTTTGATGGAACCAAAGGGCATTCTTTTCATTATGAAAGCTTTACCACTGGTCGGGAAAGAATAGTTTCAAATTCTTTCAGATTATTGGGCCCATTCCCTGATGATGGACAAAAAATTAACGCTTGCAATGAGATAGGATATTTTGCTCATAGTACAAAAGAAATAAGTAAAGGCTCCAATGGCGGGATAATACTTGATTTTAACAGTTGTGAAACGGTGGATATGCAATATACTTCTGATGTTGAAAAACAATGGAACAAAGCAATTGAATTTGCAGGGAAGGAAGATTATGGCAATGCTATAAACTCATTGAAAACGGCACTAAATTATGATTACTGTGGCGATTGGAAAAATAATATAAATTCAAAAATTGAAGAGTATAAAGGCAAGAAAAAGATTGCAGATGAACAGAAGTACAATTCCTTTGTTTCAACCGGAAAAAATTGCTACAATGCAAAAAAATACTTATGTGCCTACGAAAACCTTAACAAAGCAAAGAATATCAAACCTCTTGATGCAGCAACAACTGAAATTTTCAATAAGGCTAAAAAAGAAAGTTATTTTGAATACGTTGCCAGAGGTGATAAGTATTTTAATCAGCAGAATTATCAGTCTGCCAAAAGCGATTATCAGACTGCAATATCAGTGAACTCCGCCGACCCTTCAAATGCAAAAGGTAAAATTGCCAAGATTGAAAGTATCGAAAAAGAAATTGCAATTAAGGAAGCAAAGGATGATTATAATCTTATGATAAAACAAGCAAATGATGCTGACAAAAAAGGCTCAGTTCAAATTACAAAAGGTGTGCTTTGGTCAGTAGTCAGCCTTGGACTTGTCGGTGCCGGCGGTTATTATGCACTTACCAATTTGAGTGATAAACCCGACAAAAAAGCTTCTTTAGGTCTTTCACTCGGTGGAGCTGCTGCAGTAGGACTTGGAGTTGTTACGTTTTTGATTTATGGAACAGATAATATCTCATCTGGTCTATCTAATAAAAGATATGCAAGAAGTAAGCGTTCTGAGGCCGAACTGCTAAAGTCAAAGTTCAGTTTTGTGCCATCTGTCATGCCATTGCGATATGTTGAAAGGACTGAATATAGCTATGTAATAACTTTTGCAATTAAGTTTTAAATTCAAAGAAGACTGATCGAACATTCACAATTTTAACTATCATCATACTTTTGAAATCTACCTGCTCAATTCACAAAGAATTTGAAAGATACAACGCGCAACTTATTCTACAAATACAATAAACCGAATTGTTGCGAAGCAACAAAAGTGTTGCAAGTAGCTCGTGTGAAAGAAATTATAAGACCATTGATAAGTAGTGTGTTAAAATTATAAGTTGCTGAAAATTACCTGACCAAAAGGGATTACCTGCTTAACTGCAAAGTTTTTTACTCTTTCGTCGTTTGAATTCATGAATTCACACGAAATATATTAATTATGAAAAAACTTCGCAGTATGCCGACTGCTGACTAAAGACTGAAGACTATAATTATTGACAGGATTTCTTTATCAACTCATAAGCCTCTTCTTTACCAAGCTGACCGGCTTTGCTCAAATCCTTGCAACCGTTTTCCTTATTGCCTAATTTGATGTTTACCTTGCCTCTTGCGAGCAAAGCGTCAGCATTTTCAGGGTCAAGTTCTATAACCTTCGAAAGATAAATAAGTGCCTCGTTGTTTTTGCCCAGCTTATTGTTAGAAATGCCCACAATATAATAACAAATTGGATTTGAGTTAGTTTTTTCAAAGGTGAGAAATAAATTCATGTCATCAATAGCACCATAATAATCTTCCATATAATACTTCGCAAAACCTCTGAAATAATATGCATCATAATATTTATATTCTTTTGATAAACCTTCATTACAACTCAGAAAATAAATATCGTCTAATTTCTCAAGCCGGCTGCCTTTCGACCAATAACCATTCTGATTCGTAGGACTTAAACTAATTGCTTTTGTAAAATCAATTACGGCACCGGAGAACTGGTTGACTTTTAACTTTGAAAGTCCCCTCAAAAAAAACGTGTACGAACTCTGATCGTTGATTTTAATGGCTTCGTCGTAAAGTTTGATGGCATCATAAAACTCTTTATTATCAAATTTCAGGTCTCCGTCAGCTTCATATTTATTAAGTTTTGTTTTATCGGGAACAACGCCCGTCTGAGCAGTTTGAGAAAAACAATGAGAATAAAATATTAATACTAATGCAAAAAGAAAAATTAATTTTTTCATAAGCAAGGATTTAAATTGACTTTACAAGAGGTTTTATAATTAAATTGTTAAATACCACAAATTTATATGGGTTTTTACAAGTTAAACTGACGTTCAAACAAATTTATAAACATTGCAATGTCAAATTCACTTAAAAGCTTTATATTGCTAAGGAAGCAGTATAAACTGACTTGTTTCTTCAAAAACATAAAATCCAACAAATTCATTTGGAATTAAAAAAATGTTTAACTTTGCAAACTTTTATTATTTAACCATTGAGCATTAATAGTGAGTTCATAATAAAGTTTTCCGGACTTAAATCCGGTATTCATCAGTATAGCTATAATATTGATGATAAGTTCTTTGAACTTTTTGAATACTCAGAAATAAAAAGTGCTGATATTAAAGTTGATGTTGTTTTTGATAAAACAACAGATGTTTTTTTTCTGACTTTTAAAATTAAAGGAACTGTAAAAACCGAATGCGATCGTTGCCTTGAGATTTTTGACCAACCGGTTGAAGGAGTTGAAACCCTTTATATTCGATTTGGCAATGAAGATGCAGAAGAATCGGAAGATGAAATTATTATTTCGGAAAATGATACTCAGATAGACATAAAACAGTTTATATATGAGTTTATCATTTTGCTGCTTCCAATAAGAAGAGTTCATCCTGAGGATGAAAATGGTAACAGTTTATGCAATAAGGAAGTACTTGATAAATTAAGATTATTACAAAACGATAAAACAATAGATTCACCCTGGGAAAAATTAAATGATGTTAAATTTAAAAATTAAATAGTATGCCACACCCGAAACGAAGATTCTCGAAAACGAGAACAGCTAAAAGAAAAACGCATTATAAAGCAGCAGATCAAACAGTTATTACTTGTTCAAATTGCGGTGCTCCGGTACTCTACCATAGAGTATGTGCTGAATGCGGTTATTATAAAGGTAAACTGGTAATAGAAAAAGCTGCAAAAGCATAACACTTATAGCAAACTTAGATTCAAGGCTCTTTATAATGTTCTGAATTATTATTCAGCTTATCAGGTGCCATAAAAATTTAATTTTATCTTTATGACAAAGGTCAGAGCAGCAATTACGGGCGTAGCAGGTTACCTGCCCGATTACATCCTAAACAATGCCGAACTCGAGAAAATTGTTGAAACAACTGACGAGTGGATAATGAGTCGAACGGGGATAAAAGAAAGAAGAATCCTTAAGGAACAAGGAAAAGGGTCATCTGATCTTGGTGCTGAAGCAGTAATAAGATTACTCGAAAAAACTAAAACCTCTCCGGAAGAAGTTGATTTCCTGCTTTGCGCTACAGTTACACCTGATATGCAATTCCCTGCAACAGCAAATATTATTTGTGATAAACTTGGGATTAAAAACGGTTTCAGTTATGATTTAAATGCCGGATGCTCCGGATTTTTATATGCACTTGTTACCGCATCAAAATTTATTGAAACAGGTACATGCAAAAAAGTGGTTGTTGTGGGGTCTGAAAAAATGTCCTCAATTGTTGATTATCAGGATAGGGCAACATGTGTTATTTTCGGAGATGGTGCGGCAGCTGTCATGCTTGAGCCTTCAACGGATGAAAATGGAATAATTGACTCAATCCTTAGAGTTGACGGTTCCGGTAGGCAACACTTATATCAAAAAGCCGGCGGATCTGTTTGGCCGGCATCCATAAAAACCGTTGAAGCTGGTGAACATTTCATACACCAGGAAGGACAGGCTGTTTTTAAAGCAGCAGTTTCAAAAATGGCAGATGTGGCTGAAGAAATGATGAAAAAACATAACCTTACATCAGAAGATATCGCATGGCTGGTGCCGCATCAGGCAAATATGAGAATTATTGAGGCTACTGCTCACAGAATGAAACTCCCCAAAGAAAAAGTGATGATCAATATTGAAAAGTATGGTAACACTACAGCTGCAACTCTTCCACTTTGCCTCTGGGAATGGGAAAAACAACTTAAAAAAGGAGATAAATTAATCCTTGCCGCATTTGGCGCAGGATTTACATGGGGCTCAATTTATATTAAATGGGCATATAATTCCTGAGTATAAAAAAAATCAGTATATTCCTTAAAAAAGGTTACGATAAAATCGTAACCTTTTTTTATTTTTTGTAAATTTGTCGGGTTTTTTAAAAAGAAAAATATAACTACATTAAAATGAATAATTTCGATCCAAAACAGAATTACGAAGAATCTAAGAAGAAAATTGGTTATGTGCCACGCAAACTTGCAACTCAAGCAGATTACGACAGGATTGGCTTCAAATCAGGTCTTGAAGTTCACCAACAGCTTCTTACCAAAGAAAAATTATTCTGCCACTGTCCTGCAGGAAAATTCCATAAATTCGATAACTACGATGCAGAAGTTATTCGTCACATGAGACCTACTCTGAGCGAACTTGGTGAATATGACGGTACTGCTCTTATGGAATTTAAAACAAGAAAGAATATTGTATATCATATAAAAAATGAAACTACTTGTACTTACGAAGTGGATGATACACCTCCGTTTCCTTTAAACAGAGAAGCCCTCGGAATTGCTATAGAAATTTCACTTCTTTCAAAAATGAACATCGTAGGCGAAGTTCATATTACAAGAAAACAATATCTTGATGGCAGTATCCCTACAGGGTTTCAGAGAACAGCTATTATTGGAGTTGAAGGTGAAATCCCATTGAAAAACAAAAAAGTGAGACTTATACAACTCAGCCTTGAGGAAGATTCTTGCCGCGAAGTTAGCGATATCGGTCACAACAGAATTTACCAAACCGACCGATTGGGAATGCCGCTGATTGAAACTGTTACCTATCCGGATATGGTAAATCCTGATGAAGTCAAAGAAGCATGCAATTATATTCGTTTCTTAAACAGAAGTACTGAAAAAGTAAGAACAGGAATTGGAGCAGGAAGAGAAGATGTTAATGTTAGCTGTAAAGGCGGAACCAGAGTTGAAATTAAAGGCGTTGCGCATACCAGATGGATACCGGAACTTACTCATAATGAATGTTATCGCCAATGGGCACTTCTTCAGATAAAAGATATTTTAGCTAATAAACTAGGCGACGGTGCTAACTGGAAAATTTCTCATTCGGAAATGGATTTTTATTCTTTTAACTTCCCTACAGAAGAAATAAAAGCAGCTAAAGAAAATAACTGGAAAATTATTGTTGTAAATCTTCCCGGATTTAAAGGTGTTCTTTCTCATTTTACTCAACCGGGAAAAATGTTTGCTAATGAGATAAGTGAAAGGTTAAAAGTTGTGGCTTGTCTCGAACAGCCAAATATGTCGCACTCCGAAGAATTTGAGCCGAAAATATCATCGGATGATTATATTAAAATTCATAATTTACTTAATTCTGCTGCCGATGATGCTCAAATTATTTTTTGGGGACCCGAAGCTGATGTAAAAACTGCTCTCGAAACAATTGAAGAAAGATGTCAGATGGCATTTAAAGGCGTTCCAAATGAAACAAGAAAATCATTTGAGAATGGGACAACAATATTTGAAAGAGTACTTCCGGGTGCCGACCGTATGTATCCTGATACCGATTCAAAGCCAATTCCTCTTGAAAACACTTATATTGAGCAACTTAGAAAAAATATTCCTTCTGAGGTCATTCAACGATATCACCAGCTTGTTGATTGGAATATCCCGGAAGATACACATATTTATATTTTTAAAAATAACCTTTTCCCGATTATTGAAAAGATTGTTAATGAACTTGATGTTAAACCATCGTATATTGGTTCTTTCTTTGGTCATACTCTTAAATTTATCGAAGGACATTATCAGCAGGGAAGCGAATTTAAATATAGTCAGGTTTTTGATCTCTTCCTGTTTCTCAAAAAAAACAATATAGATTATGCACTTGCCGGAAAAATGATGCCTGTTATTTATGAACACCCAAAAATGGACTTTGAATCAATACTTACCAGTATTAAATTCAAGCGTATCTCCAAAGAGGAAATAATATCGCATATTCCTTTTCTTAAGGAAAAATACTCTAAAATTAGAACTTCAAAAAATCCGGAGGTTGGTCCTAACTGGATAATGGGAGAACTTTATGAAATGTCGCTTGGTAATATCGCATTAAAAGAACTTGTAGAGATTATCAAGAACTAAAAGAAAAATTAACATTAATAGTTACTATTTAGAAATTCAATAACAGATAATAATGAGCGAAGATTTTTTTCAGGGATATAAAGGTGCAGCCTTAGATACATTAAAAAAGTTCAACGTAAGAGTTTGGGGGCAGGCAACAGTTAATACAACAAGAGGAGTTTTTACAGGCACAGTTCTGCCTCGTTCAGAAAACGATGACGACAAGCATATCGTTCTTAAAATTGTTACCGGTTATAATGTCGGTATAGATATTTCAACTGTTACAGAAATGGTTGAAACAGGTTATAAAAAGGCAAATTATAAAATTCCGGAAAAGGAATTCCCTTATACGCCGAATTTACCAAAAGTTAAGCTTATCGGAACAGGTGGTACAATAGCTTCACGACTTGATTATAGAACAGGAGCTGTTATTCCTGCATTTTCACCTGGTGAGCTTTATGGTGCAGTTCCTGAATTAGCGGATATCTGTAATCTTACAACAGAGAAAGTTTTTGCGGTATTCAGCGAAAATATGGGTCCTGAACAGTATAAAAAACTTGCTGTAGCTATTGGAAATGAAATAGAAAATGGTGTTGAAGGGATTGTTATTGGTCATGGTACTGACACACTTCACTATACAGCTGCAGCCCTTACATTTATGGTTCAGAATTCTCCTGTCCCAATCGTACTTGTTGGTTCACAACGTTCGTCTGACAGACCAAGCTCCGATGCGGCACTTAATCTTATGCATGCTTGTACAGCTGCAGGACATGGAGATATTGCCGAAGTTATGGTTTGCATGTTTGGTCCTACATCAGATGAGTATGGATTCCTTCATCGTGGAACAAGAGTTCGTAAAATGCACTCGTCATATCGTTCAACATTCAGAACTATTGGTGATACACCACTTGCTACAATTACAAGAAAAGGTGTTACTCCTATTAAGCCGGTATATAACCACAGAAGAAAAGACAGAAATGTATCCATCCTTCCTTATTTTGAAGAAAAAGTCGGTATGATATATTATTATACTAATATGCAGCCTGACATGATTGACAGCATGGTTGACAATGGTTATAAAGGAATAATAATCATTGGCACAGGTCTGGGGCATGTTAATAAGCCACTTTACCCCGCAATAGAAAGAGCTACTAAAAAAGGCGTTGCCATTTATATGACAGTTCAAACTCTCTGGGGTTATGTTCACATGTTTGTTTATGATACCGGTCGCGACCTTATGGCAAAAGGTGTGATTCCTGCCGAAAATATGCTGCCCGAAGTTGCTTATATTAAACTTGGATGGGCGCTTGGTCAAACTAATGATCTCGAAAAAGTTAGAGATATAATGCTTACTCCTATTAATGATGAAATTACCTCGCGTGAACCATATAATGGTTACTTGATTTATCAGGGAGGTGTAAAAGAAGTTGAGGACTTTATTCGTAAGGTAAGAAAATAATAAATTTCTTCCTTAAAGTTTAAAAGGATTTGATTTAAGAACGATATTTACCAGCTGTCCGGCAGATTTTACTTTGAATTTTGTCAGAAGTTTTTTTCTGTAAGTCCTTACTGTTTCAAAACTGATTTTAAGCTCTTTTGCAATTTCTGCACTTGAGAGTCCTTTTATCAGAAGATCCAATACCTGTTGTTCTCTTTTGGATAGCTTAGGCAGACTATTCATATTGTTAAGGCGGGCCGACATCATTTTTACCGCTGCAATTACCTGCGAATTGGTAAAAGGCTTTGTAATATATGTGATATTTGGTAAAAGTGAAATTGTATCAATTAGCTCATCATTTGAATAAGCAGTAATAAATACAAAAGGAACAGGTTGAATCTTAATCAGTTCCTGGGCAACATCAACTCCGTTTTTCTTCCCTTTCAAATAGATATCAGTAATGATTATCTCGGGTGAGTGCAATTTAAATTCTAAAAGCGCCGAATCATAATTATCGGCAATAGCACATACGTAATAGTCATCAGCCTCAAGAATATTTTTAATATCCTCGGCTATAATTACTTCATCTTCAATTATTAGTATTCTCTCTTTCATACCTTTATTCTAGTATTGATAAAACAATTCTGACTGAGTTTTTGCCGTTTTCAGCAAAATATATATTTCCCTCCATTTGTTTCACAAGTGATTTTATTAAACTTATTCCGAAAGATTTAGTGTTTTTTACTTCAAAAAGCTTCTCAATTCCTACTCCACTATCGTTAATTTTTATTTCAAGAAGATTATTTTGAAAAGATATTATTTTTAACTTGATGAACTTCCTGTCTTCGGCAGAATTCAACATACCATGATTAAACGAATTTGTTAACAGCTCATTTATTATTAACCCAAGTGTAACGGCTTTATCAATCTTTATTTCAAAATCATCAATCTCAACAATTATTTCCGACTGCGAAATTTTTTCATAATAAATATCCTTGAGGTGAAGTATTAAATCATCAACGTATCCTTTAAAAGAAAAAGTTGTGAAATTCTCATTCTGATAAAGCTTTTTATGTAGCAAGGCAATGGAAATAATCCTGTTTTTGCTATCCAGTAGTGCTTTCCTTGCATTATGATCTTCAACTTTACTTGCTTGATTGTTTATCAGGCTTGATACCAGTTGCAGATTATTTTTAGTGCGATGACTTAATTCCTTTAAAAGGGTATTGATTTTTTCATTTTTTTTCACTGCGAGTTCAGATGAGTTTTTAAGTAATTCGTTTTTATTTTCAATTTCGATTCTATTTCGCTCATGCTCCATAACAAAAAAACGATGAAATACATAGCCAATAAGAAAAGTAAGAGAAATATTTGAATAATAAATAAATGGGTGAATTGATAAAAACTGTTCAGGTACATCAATAGTTTGTTCAAAATGCTTTGAAAACGCAAACAAAATAAGAAGATAAACGGCAAGAATTCTTATATGCCATGGCTTTGTGAAAATATAAAAGGATAAAATAAAAGCGGAAAAGAAAAAATACTCAACTCCTGTTTTCCCTACAGCTAGATTCATCAGCATCATACCAAAGGGTAAATTAATAAAAACTACGAAAGAGCCTGCTG